>CANRMG010000039.1 GCA_947631675.1 uncultured Oscillospiraceae bacterium | reverse complement strand
CGAGCTGGTGCCCGGCAAGGACGGCATGGTCCACATCAAGGACCTGGAGTTCAAGCGCACCGAGAAGGTGGAGGACGCCATCAACGTGGGTGACTGGACCTGGGTCAAGGTCACCGAGATCGACGACCGCGGCCGGGTGAACCTGAGCCGGAAGGACGCCATCAAGGAGCGGGAGCAGGCCGGCCTGCCCACCGACCGTGGCGACGAGTAAACCAAGAGGGGGAAGGCCTCGATGCATTTGGATTACAGCCTTCTGATACTGGGCCTGCTGGACCTGGCGTTCGGCGTCGCCGGCCTGTTCGGCAAGACCAAGATCCCCGTGAAATATTCGGGGAAGAGCTGGTCCCGGGCCTATGGCCGCGACATGGCCATAGGAGAGATCATCCTGGGCGTGTTTTGGGTCGCCGCGACGCTGATCGTGGGCTTCGTGGAGATGAGCTACAGCACCCGGGCGAATATCCTCCTCGGCTCGGTGGTGCCGGGTGTGGCCTATGGCCTTGTGACCGGCAGAAAGTACAGGAAAATGCTGAAAGACGGCGTCCAGTAAACGGCTGGACATAGCAAAGACGCGGTGCGTTCGCACCGCGTCGTTTTATTTGTCCAATTCTTCCTCCAGCGTTTCGATGACCGTACTCATTTTGACGTCCAGCGCCGTACATATCCTGTAAAACGTCTCAAGGGTCGGTTTTCTCTCCCCGCGCTCGATGGCGCTCAAGTGGCTGCGGCCGATGTCGGCCAGCCCGCTGAGCACCTCCTGGGAAAGCCCACTCTTTTGGCGGTAGTGTGCAATGACGCGGCCAACGGCCGCAGGGTCCAAGGTAGGAATATACATAGAGTCACCTCTACGTATATTGTAGGTTGGCTCCATCAAATTAATGAACACATATGTTGATAATTGAATACATATGTGTTATTTTTATGCTGACCAACATAGGGAGGGAAATACGATGGACCAGAGCACACAGCAGACAGAGAAAATGAAATACTGCAAGCATTGCGGAGCAAGGATACCGGAGGACGCTGTCGTCTGTACGTCCTGCGGCAGGCAGGTCGAGGCGGTCAAAAATGAGTCGCAGCCGAATATCGTGATCCAAAACACGAATACCAATACAAATGTGAACGCTGGGGGGCGTTATGGGCAACCCAAGAACAAATGGGTCGCTTTCTTCCTGTGTCTTTTCCTTGGGGTCATCGGGGCTCATAAGTTCTATGAGGGAAAGATCGGTATGGGTGTGCTCTATCTGCTCACGGCAGGGCTCTTTACGATCGGCGCGGTGATCGACCTCATAGCGCTGCTGTTCAAGCCCAACCCGTATTACGTCTGAATCCGGGATCAAAAAGACGCGGTGCGTTCGCACCGCGTCTTTCTTTGTTGGTTCTTTTACACCTTCTGCCGCCGGGACCAGCCCCGGATGGCGAAGGGGATGCACACGACGCCGATCAAAAACGGCACTATGATCATCATCCAGGGCGACCAGACGCTCAGGCCGAAGATGTGGAATATGTTGTAGCTGTAGATGTCGCTGCTGCTGCCCACCAGGGGGAGATACTGGCTCAGCGCCAGCAGCCATTTGGGCAGGTAGCGATGAAGTATGTCCGGTACGTATACGAACGCCAAACTGAATACCAGCGCCAGCACGTTGTTCTTCACCAGGGCCGACATGAGCATGACCAGCGCTGCGTAGCCGAACACGCCGACCAGGCCAAAGGCCAGTTCATACAGTTCCGCCTGCAGCATGTTCCAGGGAGCCACGGCCAGGAGCCTGACATATTGGATGGGCAGGTCCCACCCGCTGGTGCCCAGGTAGATCAGCTGCAGCAGCACCTTTCCGCCCGCGATGAGCAGATACAGCTCCAGCGCGAAGGCCATGCCGCTGAGGACCTTGATGCGGGCCAGCTTCTTCCAGCCATGCTTTATGGTGTGCAGCATGGGCGCGGTGCTGTTGTGCCACTCCCCGGAGAACAGGAATGCCAGCGCGATGGCAAGATACGGCGCTATCTTCGACCAGTCAAAGGACAGCTCGGCCCAGCCTCGGGTCCACTCGTAGGGCCAGGGCTCCTCGATCTGGCTGTTCATATCCAGGAGCATCTGCTTGTCGGCCTCGCTCATCCCCTCGTTCTGCCGGGTGGCCTCCAGGGTGAACTCCAAAAGGTCCGCCCGCCGCTGGTAGAAATCCGTCAGCTTCGTCGTGTCCGCGTAGAGGATCAGGGGCTGATACTGCTGGTTCTCCGGGTCCTCCAGCTCCTCGTAAAGGTTGCTCAGAGCCGTGTATGCCACGATCCAGTCCCCCATGGACTGAATGCCCGGCTTTTCATAGATGTCATAGCTCTGATACTTCGCCACGATCTTTTGGAGCGTCTCATCCGTCCAGTGGTCACCGAACTGGGAGAACTCCTCCTGCCAGTCCCGGATGGCGGCATAGCCGTCAAAATTGTGGTCGTATATGTCGGTGCTGTCGTTTTGGGTGCCGAAGCCCAGCCATTGATACCACAGCAGGGTCCCCCATACGACGCTGTAGAGAAAGCACAGCAGCACGCATATCCACACCCGGGGCGTCCGCCAAAGTCTCTTGTGTTCCAAAGCAAAAAGTTCCATGTCACGCCTCCTTCGCGCCGAATTGGTAGAGATACGCGTCGTCCAGTATGGGCTCGCACAGGTTGGCGTCCGGCGAGGGCTCCTCGTCGGAGATGATGCGGAGCACCACGTCCTCCCCCTCGTGGCGGTAGTTGGCCACCGTGAAATCCTCCTGCCAGAGCCTCGCCTGTTCCCGGGGAACGGTGAGTTCCCACACCTTTCCCTTCACCTGCCGGGCCAGCTCCTGCACCGTGCCGTAGGCGATGAACCGGCCGGCGTTCATGATGAATACCTGGTCCGCGATGGCCTCTACATCCGACACGATGTGGGTGGAGAGGACGACGATCTTATTCCCAGCGTACTCGCTCAGCAGATTTCTCAGCCGCACCCGCTCCTTGGGGTCCAGGCCCGATGTGGGCTCGTCCAGGATAAGGACTTGGGGATTATTCAAAAGCGCTTGGGCGATACCCACCCGCTGTTTCATGCCCCCGGAGAAGGTCTTTATTTTTTTGTCCGCCACGGCGGTCAGGTCCAGCATGGAAAGCAATTCCTGCACCCGCTTGCGCGCCCGGTCCCGGGGTATACCCTTGAGGGCGGCGATGTAGGACAGAAACTCCGCGGCGGTATAGCTGGGGTAGTAGCCGAAGTCCTGGGGCAGGTATCCCAGCACGTCCCGGTACTCCGCGCCCATGGCCACCACGTCCTTCCCGTCCAGCCGGACTTCCCCGGAGGTGGGCTCCAATATGGCGCACAGCATCCGCATGAGGGTGGTCTTGCCCGCGCCGTTAGCCCCCAGCAGGCCGTAGACGCCAGGACCCAGCGTGGCGCTCACCCGGTCCACGGCGATCTTATGGCCGTACTGCTTTGTGAGCCTATCGATCGACAATTCCATACATTTTGACCTCCTTGTTCGCATGGATGATATACGTTATCTCTTTTGCCAAGAGGCAGGAATAGACGAAAACCGCGACGATCCACAGTCCCAGGGCGGACGCCTCGTACAGCCAGGGGAGGAAGATGGCCGTGCCCCGCCAGAAGAGGACCGAGCTCAGGGAGATGGCCATGCACTGAGGGGCGGCGCTGGCCCGACTCCGGCGCAGAAGGGCCAGCATGGTGGTCATGCAGGTGAGGTAGGGCACCAGGCAGTAGACCACGATCCGGCCCATGTTGTCGCAGGACCGCTGGAGCCAGACCTGCAGTCCCAGCAGAACGGTCAGGCACATCAGCGCGCCGCCGCCGGCCAGCACCAGCCGCGCCAGCGTCAGCAGCGCCCCGGAGGTACGGGTGGCCGCCTCCACCTCGCTGACCTGGTAGCGCTGGCCCTTGAAAAACACGGGCGTGACAGCGAGGATGAAAAGGGGCATGTACATGGGCAGATCATAATGGCCCATGGGCGAGGCCGTGAGGGCCAGGCACGCGGCAGCGAATACCGCCAGCTGGGGCAGCAGGATGGGGATGCCCTCGAAGTGGAACACATCTGAGAGGAAGCCCCAGAAGCTCTGCCGCTTTTTCTCCGGCGCGGCCGCCTGGGCCCGGGTGATCTCTGCGCACAGCCGGACCGTCTCGTCTTTTCGCTGAAAGCCGGTCTCCTGCTCTATGGACTGTTGGATATATTCTGTTAAGCGCTCTTTGAGTTTTCTCCTATTCATGGCGCATCCTCTTTCGCATATTCCGCAGCGCGTATGCCACCCGGCTCTGGGCCGTGCGCAGCTTGCAGCCCGTGGCCCGCGCGATGTCCCGGTAGCTGAGGCCCATGCCGAAGCGCAGGTATACCGCCTCCCGCTGCTCCGGGGGCAGACCCTCTATGAGAAGGCGCAGCTCGTCCTGGTCGTCCGTCCGGGCCATGTCGTTTCGCGGGCTCGGCAGGCTCTCCTCCCCCTCCAGCGGGTACGTGGGGACCTTTTTCCCCTCATTGATGCAAAGCCGCTTGGCGATGAGGAAGAGCCAGGCTCTGAACTTCCCCTCCTCGCTGTAGCCGGCCAGGGACCGGAACAGCCGCAAAAACGTCTCCTGGGTCAGGTCCTCCGCCGTCTCCCGGCTCCCGCAGTAACATCGGCAATAGTGGAAGACCGCGGCGTAGTACCGGTCGATCAGCTCCTCCCCGGCGGCTGTGTCGCCCTGGCGTATTCTTTTGACCAGTTCTTCGTCGCTCATGGGATACCCGCTTTCTTTTTCTACTGAGGATAACAGCCAAAAACGCAAAATGATTTAAGTCCGTGAAAAATTTTTCTTAAATCGAAAAAAATGGCATGGCCGGTGGGCCATGCCATTTTGAAAATGAACATATATTTTATTGGATGCTTGCGATCAGCGACTCGGCGCACTTGAGTCCGTCCACGGCGGCGGACATGATGCCGCCCGCCCAGCCGGCTCCCTCCCCGCAGGGGTAGAGACCCTCTATGGCGGGGGACTGGAGCGTATCGGTGCGCAGCATCCGCACCGGGCTGGAGGAGCGGGTCTCCGGACCGGTCAGCACGGCGTCGGGGGCGGCGAAGCCATAAAGCTTTCGGTCGAAGAGGGGCAGCGCCCCGGCGATAGTATCCGTGATGACCGGGGGAAGAATATTATGTAAATCTATCGCCGCGATCCCCGGCTCGTAGGAGGGCTGCACCCGGCCAAACCGGGAGGGACCGCCGCAGAGGAAACTGCCCACGGTCTGGACCGGGGCGCGATAGCCGCCCCCGGTAGCCTCATAGGCCCGCCGCTCCAGCTCCCGCTGCCAGGCCACGCCGCCCAGAATGCCGGGGTAAGGGAAGTCCTCTGGGGCCAGGGCCGCCAGCAGGGCGGCATTGGAGTTAACATAATTTCTATCATAAGGGCTGGCCCCGTTGGTGCACACCATCCCCGGCTCGCTGGCGGCGGGGACCACTTCTCCCCCGGGGCACATGCAGAAGGTGTAGCACCGGCGGCCACCGGGCAGCTCCGCCGTCAGGGCGTAGTCTGCCGGGGGCAGGGCGGAGTGGCCGGCGAAGGGGCCGTACTGGGCCCGGTCCGTGTCCGATTGCAGATGCTCGATGCGCACGCCCATGGCGAAGGGCTTGGGGGCCATGGGAATAAGTTTACATAAAAATTCAAATGTGTCCCTTGCGCTGTGGCCGCAGGCCAAAATGAGCCGGGAGCAGGGAAGGGTCCCGGTATTGGTGACGGCGGCAGTGAGGCGGCCATTGGCCGTCTCCAGCGCCTCCAGGCGGGTAGAAAAGCGCACCTCGCCGCCCAGCGTCTCGATGCGCTTTCGGATGTTCGCGCATACGCCAGGCAGCAGGTCCGTGCCGATGTGGGGCTTGGTGTCGATAGTTATGTCAACTGGCGCGCCGGCCTCTGTCAGCCGCTCCAGCACCCAGGGGATGCGCCTGTCCTTCACGCCGGTGGACAGCTTTCCGTCGGAGAAGGCACCGGCGCCGCCCTCGCCGAACTGGATGTTGCTCTCAGGGTCCAGCACGCCCTCCCGGCGCAGGCGCGAAACCTTCTCCGCCCGGGCGGCGGCGTCCTCGCCCCGCTCCAGCACGATGGGCCGCAGGCCCGCCATGGCCAGTGCCAGGGCCGCGAACATCCCCGCCGGGCCGAATCCCACCACGATGGGCCGGTCCTCCGGCAGAGCCGCCGGGACCGGGGGTGCGTAGTCGTTCACCGGGGCGGGAGAGGCGTCCCGGCATTTCGCCAGGGCGCTGGCCTCGTCCCGGGCGGTCACGTCCAGGGTGTACACGAAGTGCACGTCCAACTTCCGGCGGGCGTCCACCGCCCGCCGGACGATCTTGACGTCGGAAACCTTTGTTTTCAAAAGCTGCTCGGCCCTGTCCCAAAGGACGTTGGCGGGCTCATCCAGGCCCAGCTTCACATTCCGCAGCCGTATCATGTCATGTCACCCAACAGCCCGCCGGCGGCCAGACCTGCCAGCCGCCCGCTGGACCAGGCCCACTGCAGGTTGTATCCCCCGCAGTCCCCGTCGATGTCCAGCACCTCGCCGCAGGCGTAAAGCCCCGGCACCAAGCGGCTTTCCATGGTCTCGGGGTCGAAGCCGGCGGTCTCCACGCCCCCGGCGGTGACCTGAGCCTCGTCGAAGCCAAGGGTGCCCGTGAGGGGCAGCTCATAGCGGCAGAGGATGTCCGCGATCTGCTCCAGGGCCCCGTCGGACAGGGCCCACAGCCGGGCGTCCAGAGGTATCTGCGTGCGGCGGAGCGCCGCCCGGGCGATTGAATTATGTAAAGCACCGCTCAGAATGTTTTCCGCCTTTATATCGGGAAAAGTGTTGCGTTTCTCAATGAGATAATTAATTATGTAAACTTTCTCCATCTCTGGCAGCAGGCGCAGACATATGATGCAGGCGGGCCCTGCCAGGGAGGCGGCCCGGGACAGGTCATAGACCGCAGGACCGGTGACGCCGTAATCGGTGAACTGGACCTCCCCGTGGGCGGAGGCCAGGATGGACTCGCCTTGCTCCAAAGTTATGTCAACTTGCGTGCGCACGCCCTTCAAAGGCCGGGTCCAGGTGTTGTCGGTCTTGAGCTGTACCAGGGAGGGATAAAGCTCCGTCCGCCGGTGGCCGAAGGATGCCAGCAGATCGTAGCCCAGGCTCACGCCGCCGAGGCGCGCCCCGGCGGCCCCGCCGCAGGCGATGATGAGCTTGTCCGCGGTGTATTCCTCACCCAGCTGGCCGGTGAGCAAAAAGCAGTCGCCTATCTTCTCCGCCTTCATGATGGGCGCGGCGCAGACGGTCCCGCCGCCCCGGGCATCCAGCGCCAGGCGCAGCACGTCCACCACGCTCCCGGCGGTGTCCGAGAGGGGATAGACCCGCCCGGAGGGCTCCGTCGTGGTGACGAGGCCCAGAGAGGCGAACCAGCGCAGGGTGTCCTCCGGGCCAAAGCGGTACAGGGCCGGACCGGCAAAATCCGGGTCCTGGCCGTGGTAATTGTCCAGAGACGCGTTCATGTTGGTGAGGTTGCACCGGCCGTTGCCGGTGGCCAGCAGCTTCCGGCCCACCCGGTTCTGGCGCTCAAAGACCGTGACGTGATTGTCCAGGCTCTCCCGGGCGGCCAGCGCCGCGGCCAGGCCCGACGCGCCCCCGCCGATGACGGCGATGTCCATGGTCATTCCTCCATAATTTGTGCTGCCCGACGTGCGGCGGGAACCGGCAGTGTCCCGGACGCGGTTGACGAGCGAAGCGAGCCTTAGCGGCAGGGATACTGTCGGGCCAGGCCGCACTACGCCAGCGTTGGCAAAGGCGCTCCCTGCGTCGACAGCGGCCCTCGCGAACCGTTTCGCTGCGCTCAACAATGTTCGTCCGAGGGACGCTACCTCCTTGGAGCATCATCGGGTGGTCCCTTATGAAAAACGGACGAGGGGTTCACCTTCGTCCGTAATACTTGTCGATCTGGCGCTGTTCGTCGTTGATGAGCCACCGGGTGGCGAACAGGAGCCTGTCGGAGTAGTAGCCCACCCGCCGGCGGTGGAAATACTGCTTGGGGTCGTTGAGGAAGTCGGATACCTTTTCCCCCCGGACCATGCGTTTCGCGTCCCGCAGGATGCGCTGTTCCGTGGATATTTGCCGTGCCATGGCGTCCGCCCCCTTTCCGCTCATTTTGGGTATCATAGCCGCTCTGCGGCTTATGATACCATGGAGGCGGGCAAAAGTCAATGCTGCTCCCGGCGCTTGCAGCCAGACTGCGCGGCATGGTATGATAGCATAGAGAAAATGAATAGGCAGCTTATCTCTCCCTCTGTCTCGCCTCTGCGGGCGAGCCACCTCCCTCGTCAGAGGGAGGCGTCGGGGCGACGGCAGATACAGCGAGGAAGGGACAGCCAGCGCGATAAATCGCAATTTATGGAGGAATCAGATAATGCCTCAGATGAATAAAGGTGGCAAATTTATATTCGGGAAATCATTGATTCGGAGTGATGGCGTGTTGCGATTTCCTCCTCAGGCGATTCAAGAGTATGATATTGCAACAGAAGGGAAGGTTTATCTATTTACGGGTAGCAAAAGTACAGGTGGGTTTTGTGTTACACGAAAAGGATTGCTTGAACCCTCAAAGCTCGGACATATCGTCACCGAAACACCAGAATTGAGAGAATATACTTCAAAGGAAGGTGATTTCATCAAGTATAAAGGGAGAGCCTATGCTTGGGTAAGTATTACAGAAGATGGAAGAATCACGCTGACAGAAGATATGATGAAGTTTCTGAAAATTGGAATTGGGATGAAATTATTGTCGATTCGCAGCAGTGATATTGCATTTACAATGGGTGCTTATGGAAGATTAGTTGAGGAATCAATGAAACACGAAAGCGGAATTTCAATATACTGAGAGATTCAAATTCCCGTTTGTCGGGGAGCCAAAAAAGGAGGGGACATCGAAAGATGTCCCCTCTCTGTTAAGTTGTCCTTGTGCTTTACAGCACGCCCAGCAGGACAAGGATGAACAGCACGCCGGAGATCACCAGGGCCGCGCCCAGGATGATGATGCCGGTGTTGGTACGGCCCGTGGAGCCGGAGCCGGAGGACTCCTCCACCAGATGGGCCTTGCGCAGGGCGGTGACTACGGGCTTATAGAGCAGCAGGGTGAGCCCTGCGTTGATGGCGCCCTTCACCAGGTTGAAGGGGAGGAACAGCGTGGGCAGCATGCTGGCTACCACCTCCCGGGGCACGCCCTGATAGAGAGGGGTCACGATGTAGTTCCACAGGCACATCATGGCGGCCATCACCAACACGCCGGTGATGAGGCTGGCGATGGCGCCCTTCATGCTGTGGGCCTTTTTGTAGACGATGGCCGCGGGCACCGCGAAGGCGCAGGTGCTGACCACGTTCATGAGAAAGCCCACAGGGCCAGTGCTGGAGACGGTGAGCATCTCCACGAAGCTGACGATGACGGAGATGATGACGGCGGTCAGGGGCCCGAAGATGAAGCCGCCGATGACCACGATCACGCCCTTGGGGTCATAGCTGAGGATGCCCTGCACGGCGGGGACCACCTGGCCGATGAGCATGGCCGCGTAGGCCACGGCGCAGAGCATGCCGATGGTGGCCGGCCGGCGGGCGCTGGCGGGCTTTGCGGTGTTGACGGTGGGATGACTGTCCATGGAAAGATACCTCCAATAAAAATTTGACGCCTGGAAGCTCGTGTGCCTTCCAGGTGTCAATATGGGGCCGCGTTCCATGGGCGCGGGCAAAAACCCGACGCCGTAAACAGCGCCGCTCAACACATCTTCTTCCATCCAGACTATAACTGTCGGTCCCGGAGTTCCACCGGGTCAACCATCGGCCCGCGCATATATCTGCGCCAGCATCAGGCTCGCGGACTATACCGCCGATCGGGAATTTCACCCTGCCCTGAAGACATCGTTCGCTTTTCAGTTGTCTTGATATACTATAGCACCATATGGGCCGCAATGCAACCCCTTAAATCAGAAAAGAAAAATGTTATAGCGCGGCGATGTCCGCCGTCAGGGCGTCGATCTCCTCCGGGAGGGTGGCCCAGCTGGTGCAGAAGCGGACACAGATGTGCCCGTCATCCACCACGTGGTCCGGCTCGAAGACGTATTTCTTCTCCAGCGCCTCCAGCTGGGGGTGGGTCAGGACCACGAACTGCTGATTGGTGGGGCTGTCGATATAGAGGGGGAGGCCCTTCGCCTGGAAGGCGGCCTTCAGGGTCATGGCCTGCTCCACCGCCCGGCGGGTGATGTCGAAATAGAGCCCGTCCCGGAACAGTACCGAGAACTGAAGGCCCAGCAGCCAGCCCTTGGCCAGCATGGCGCCGTTCTGCTTGATGAAGCTGCGGAAATCCGGCTGCAGGGCGGGGGCCGTGATGACCAGCGCCTCCCCCATGAGGGCGCCGCACTTCGTCCCGCCGATGGTGAACATGTCCGCCAGCGCGGCCAGGTCCCGCAGCGTCACGTCCGAAGCGGCCAGACCGTAGCCCATCCGGGCCCCGTCCACCAGCAGGTACATCCCGTACTTTTTGCACACGGCGCTCAGCTCCTTCAGCTCCTGCAGGGTGTAGACAGTGCCGTACTCCGTGGGGAAGGAGATGTACACCACCTTGGGCTGGGTGATGTGCTCCTGGATGGGGCTGGTCCGGTAGTCCTCCCCCAGCCGGGCCACCTGGGCGGCGGTGATCTTCCCGTCCGTGGGCGGGAGGGTGAGGATCTTATGGCCTCCGTGCTCCACGGCGCCGGTCTCGTGGGCGTGGATGTGGCCGGTCTCGGCGCAGATCACGGACTGATAGGGCCGCAGGCAGGCGGCGATGGCGGTATAGTTCACCTGGGTGCCGCCCACCAGGAAATGGACGGCCGCGTCCGGGCAGTCCAGATAGCCCTTGATCTCGGCGGCGGCTTGGTCGCACCAGGGGTCGATGCCGTAGCCGTTGTAGCTTTCCTTGTTGGTGGCCGACAGGGCCTGGAGGATGGCGGGGTGGGCGCCCCGGCTGTAGTCGTTGTTGAAGCGGATCATAGCGTCTCCTTTGATCGAATGTGATCTTTTGACAGTATAGCACGTCCCGGGCCGATAGGCAATCGGCGGCGTCTGATTTTTTCCGGGCGGCCGCCCTGGGGGAAAGAGGAAACGGCAGAGCGCGATTTACCGTTGCAATCATCGGGAAATCTGATATACTATTCATATTAGGAACGACATGCCGGGAGGTAACGGGATGAGATACAGACGAGCCCTGTGTATAGCGCTGGCGGCGCTGCTGGCGGCGCTTTGCGCCGGGTGCGGCGGCGGGCAGCTCCTGTCCGATCTGGACACCCTGTCCCATATAGATCTGGGCTCGGTGCTGGAGCAGGCGATGGGCGGCGAGAGCGTCCCGGAAGAGGCGGAGCCCGCCATGGAGGACGCCCGGGCGGCGTTCCCGGAGGAGGCTGACGTCATCCGGGGCGAGGACGGCTGCGTTCTCGCGGTCCATGAGGACGGCACCTGCACCTACAAGGTCCCGGCAGAGCCCTATGGGGGCGACCCCAAGGGGGAGATCGTCTTCGAGGGGACGGTGGCCGACGGGACGTTCACCTTCACCCGCGTCAGCTATTTCGGCATCGACATCACCGCCCTGGCCCAGCAGGCGGGCCTGGACGCCGCCCACTGGGAGGCGGACGCCGCGGCCCTGTACGGCCGGTAAAAAGGACCTTGCCCGGGCCAAATATATCTGCGGCCGCGGGATATAATATAATAAAATGCAGAGGTGACAGCTATGACGTATCACAGAGAATTCGCCGCCACGCCGGACATGCTGCGCAGAATGGATATGTACTGGCGGGCCGCGAACTACCTCGCCGCCGGGCAGCTGTATCTGCTCAGCGATCCCCTGTTGAAAAAGCCCCTGACGGAGGCCAACTTCAAGCGGAAGATCGTAGGCCACTGGGGCACCGTCCCCGGGCAGAACTTTATCTACACCCATCTGAACCGGGTCATCCGGGCCTACGACCTGAACATGATCTACCTGTCCGGCCCCGGCCACGGGGGCAACGCCATGGTGGCCCAGGACTGGCTGGACGGCAGCTACACCGAGGTGTACCCCAACATCACCCGGGACGAGGCGGGCATGGAGAAGCTGTTCAGGCAGTTCTCCTTCCCCGGCGGCATCCCCTCCCATGTGGCCCCGGAGACACCGGGCTCCATCCATGAGGGCGGCGAGCTGGGCTACTCCCTGGCCCACGCCTTCGGCGCCGTCAGCGACAACCCCACCCTGATCGCCGCCTGCGTGGTGGGCGACGGCGAGGCCGAGACCGGTCCGCTGGCCACCTGCTGGCACCTCAATAAGTTCTCCGATCCCCGGTCCGACGGCGTGGTGCTGCCCATCCTGCACTTGAACGGGTACAAGATCGCGAACCCCACCGTCCTCGCCCGGCTGCCCAAAGAGGAGCTGAAAAAGTTCTTCGAGGGCTGCGGCTGGAGCCCCATCTTCGTGGAGGGGGACGACCCGGCCAAGATGCACCCGGCCATGGCCAAGGCCCTGGACACCGCCATCCGCTCCATCCTGAACGCCCAGGAAAAGGCCCGCCGGGAGGACGACGGCTCCCGTGTGGCCTGGCCCATGATCGTGCTGCGTACCCCCAAGGGCTGGACCGGCCCCAAGGTAGTGGACGGGGCCAAGGTGGAGGGCACCTTCCGGGCCCACCAGGTGCC
>CANRMG010000038.1 GCA_947631675.1 uncultured Oscillospiraceae bacterium | reverse complement strand
CCGCCGGCGTGCAGAACGGTATATACCACCTCCAGAGCGGGCTTTCCCGTCTGCTCCTGGATGTCCACGGGGATGCCGCGGCCGTTGTCGGTGACTTTGATGACGTCGCCGGGCTCGATGACGACTTCGATGTGGTCGCAGTAGCCCGCCAGAGCCTCGTCGATGGCATTGTCCACGATCTCGTACACGAGGTGGTGCAGGCCCGAGGCGGAGGTGGAGCCGATATACATACCGGGCCGCATCCGTACGGCCTCCAGGCCCTCCAGGACCTGTATCTTCGACGCGTCGTATTCCTGGGTAACTTTTTCGTTCAGTTCAGCCATATGTTCTCTCCTGGTCGTCCAGCCGCCGGGCCAGCGTGGCCGCCGTGGGCTGGGTCAAAATTACAGTCTCATCGCCGCACAGTATGAAGGACCGGGGCAGGTCCTCCGCCGCGTTTTTCACGCGCCCGTCCCGTTCGGCCCGGGACAGAAAATCCCGTGTAAGATAGGACCAGGATGTGTTGTCCAAGTCGAATATCCCCACGATTTCTTCTCTATCGATGGCGGTATCTCCGCCCACATACAGAAAGCCCTTCACCGGATGCGGCCCTCCTTCACGGTGAACACCCGGCCGCCGGTGCGGCGGGAGATGTTCTCGTCCTCGCAGCAGGTGATGAGGGTCTGACCGCCGCCGATGCGGTTCAAAACGAATTCCTGCCGGCCGGCGTCCAACTCCGACAGCACGTCATCCAGCAGCAGCACTGGATATTCGCCGGTCTCGGCCTTGAATATCTCCCGCTCGGCCAGCTTCAAGGAGAGGGCCGCGGTCCGGGCTTGGCCCTGGGAGGCAAAGCTCCGGGCGGCCGTGCCGTTTATGGAGATGTCCAGATCGTCCTTATGCACGCCGGTGAGGCACTGGCCCGCGTCCAGCTCCGCCTGGCGGTGGAGCCGCTGGTGCTCAATCACCTGGGCGTATATCTCCTCCGCCGGGGCCCGGGGGTCCGTGACGGTGCTCACGGTCCGGTAGGCGATGCCCAACTCCTCCCTCCCGCCGGAGAAATCCCGGTGGATGGGAGCCGCGGCCGCAGCCAGCCTCTCCGCAAAGGAGGCCCTATAGCGGATCATCCGGGCCGAGCACTTGGCCAGGCCGTCGGAAAATTCGTCCAGGGCCGACAAGAGGCTTGGCTTTTCCCGCCAATCCTTCAATATGCGCGTCTTGTTCTCGTATAGCTTGTTGTAGTCCGCCAGCAGGGCGGCATATCCCGGCCGCAGCTGGCAGATGGCGTTGTCCATGAGCCGCCGACGGGCCGCGGCTCCCTCCTTGATGAGGTACAGGTCGTCCGGAGAGAACAGCACCGCTGTCATCAGTCCCGCCAGGGCAGAGGATGGCTTTTTCACCGCGTTCACCGTGACCTGCCGGCGCTGACCCTTCCGAAACAGGAGCTTTATAGTCTGGCTCCTTCCGCCGGACTCCACGTCCGCCAGGACGCTGGCCCAGTCGCAGTCAAAACCTATGAGCTCCTTGTCGAACCGGGTGCGGAAGCTGTGGGCCCCTGTGAGAAGGTACACCGCCTCCAGGAGATTGGTCTTTCCCTGGGCGTTGGGACCGCATATGATGTTCACATCTGGCTCAAAGCTGACTGTTTCCTCGTCATAGTTGCGAAAGCCGGACAGGGCTATGCGCTCAACTCTCATGCGCCGGCCTTCAGACGCACGGGCAGGATCATATAGGAGAAGGCGTCGCCGCCCTCCGCAGGCAGGACCACGCAGGGGGAGGAGGCGTTGTTGAAGCAGAGCTTCAGACTCTCCGCCGGGGCCGCCTTCAGGGCGTCCAGCAGGTAGCGGTTATTGAAGCCGATCTCCAGGGAGGCGTCTTTCCCGCCCTTCACGGGGCACTGATCCTTGCCCTGGCTGATACCGGTGTTGCACCAGATGGTGATGAGGCCGTCCCCCAGCTTCAGCCGCAGGGGATTTTTCGTCCGCTCGTCCACAATGATGGACACCCGGCTCACCGCCTGCACCATCTCCTCCTTATCCGCCTCCACGGTGATGGCAAACTCCGAGGGGATGGATCGGCTGTAGTTGAGGAACTCTCCCTCCAGCCGCCGGGACACCAGCACCGTATCCCCCACCACGAAGGAGATATGCTTGGCGCCCACCGTAATGGCGACCTTTTCGTCCGTATCACCGCAGAGCTTTTCCAGGTCGTTCAGCGTGGCGCCGGGGACGATGAAGGAGCAGTCCTCCACGTTCTCCGCGTCCACCTTTTCCCGCCGCAGGGCCAGCCGGTAGCCGTCCACGGCCACCATGGTGAGCTCGTCGCCCTTTACCTCGAAAAGCTCGCCTGTATAGACGGGGCGGCTCTCATTGTCGCTGACGGCGAACACCGTCTGTCGGATCATCTTACTCAGAATGCCCTGGGGCACAGATATGGATTTTTCCCTGTCTACGGAGGGCAGCTCCGGGTACTCGGAGCTGTCGGAGGCCACGGTGGTAAAGTCTGCATCGCCGCACTGGATGCGGGTGTTCAGGCCGTTTTCCGTATAGACGGTGACCTCTCCGCCGGGCAGGGAGCGGACGATGTCGTTCAGAAACCGGGCGCTGAGCACAATGGAGCCGGGCTCGGCCACGTCTGCGGGGATGGTGGTATAGATGCCCTTTTTCAGGTCATATCCCGTTACGCGCACATCGCTGCCCGCCTGGATCATCAGGCCTTCCAGGGCGGGGATGGGGCTCTTTGCCGCCGCACAGCGGCTGGCTGTGGCCACGGCGGCCTGTAGCATGGACTTATCACAAGAAAATCTCATATCGTTCCTCCTATGAAAGAAAGCAAGGTAGCATATATTTTAGTTGTAGTAGTAGATATGGCGGAAAATGTGGAAAACTCAAAAAAAGCTGAAAAGAATGGGAAAAGTGACTGTGAAGAAGCTTTTGAAAACCGGGCCGGGTTTTCAACGGGTCTGACACCGGCCGGAGAAAAAAGGAGTTTTTGACCTTTTTTCTTTCGTCATGGGGAAAAAATTGTGGAAAATCCGCTATTGCCCACGGGCGTTCAGGTTGGAGGTGATGTCCCGGATGGCGGCGGCCGTTTCGGGGTCAGTTTTTATCAGATCCTCTACCTTTCGGATGGAGTAGAGGACGGTGGAGTGGTTTTTCTCAAAAAGCTGGCCAATGTTCTCCAGGGACATATTGGTGAGGCTGCGGATGAGATACATGGACACGTGCCGGGCGATGGCGGTGTTCTTGCTGCGCCGGCGTCCCTGCAAGACCTCCTCGTCTATGCCGTAATACCGGCTGGTCTCGGCGATGATGGCCTCCGGCGTAGGAACGTATACGCCCAGCTGTATCACGTCCTTGATGGCCCGCTTCACGCTGTTTATGGTGATGGTGTCGTCCAGCATGTCCCGGTAGGCGGTGAGCCGGTGGACAACGCCTTCGATCTGGCGGATGTTGGAGGTGATGGACTCGGCTATGTACTCCACGATGTCGTCGGAAAGGAGCAGGCCCAGTCCCGCGCTCTTGCTGCGGATGATCGCCATTCTCGTCTCCAGATCCGGCGGCTGCACGTCGGCCATCAGGCCCCCCTCAAAGCGGGTGCGCAGCCGGTCCTGGAGGTTTGCCATCTCCTTGGGCGGCCGGTCGGAGGTGATGACGATTTGGTGGCCGGCCTCGTAGATGTCGTTGAAGGTGTGAAAGAACTCCTCCTGTATGCGCTCCTTGCCGGCGATGAACTGAATGTCGTCTACCAGAAACAGGTCCACGTTCCGGTACTTGTTGCGAAATTCCTCCGGGGTCTTTCGCTGCAGATGGCTCACCAGCTGATTGGTGAACTCCTCGCCCTTCACATAGCTGATCTTCACGGAGGGGCTCTTCTCCCGCACCGCGTGGGCGATGGCCAGCAGCAGGTGGGTCTTTCCCAGGCCGGAGTTGCCGTAGATGAACAGGGGATTGTACTTCTTCCCCGGGCTCTCCGCCACGGCGATGGCGGCGGCGTGGGCGAACTTGTTGGACTGGCCCACGATGAACCGGTCGAAGGTGAAGGCGGCCGCCTCGGGCAGGTCGTCGTCCGTCTCCTCCCGCTGATAATCTTCCATCTCCTCCGGTGTCAGTACCAGGATGTCGAAGGGACAGGAGAAAATATCCGAAAGGGTCTTTCGGATGGTGTCTCCGAAACGTTGGAGGATGATGCTGCGCTTGAAGTCGTTGGTGGTCAGCAGCACGATGCGCCGGTCCTCCAGCGCCACGGGCTGGCAGTCGGAGAACCAGGTATTGATGGCGATGGGCGTGAGCACTTCCGAGAGCTTGTCGATAACGCTCTGCCAGATGTCTTGGATAGAGTTCATATCCCTGTCCCCTTTTTGGTGATAGGTCAGTTCTAATAATAATAAATATGTGTATCAGCTTATTATAACATTATTCTGTACAGGATACAACTGGAAAATACCACAAAACCAGGTATGTTTTTTCAACAAAAGGGTTGAAAGAGGCGGCCGGCCGGGTTAAAATGAACGTGAGGTAACCACTGTGAAAGCATTGACCCTGGCGATCCTGGAAAATAAGAATATAGCCCCCCTCCCGGACTGTGTCGAGGGAGGCAGTCTGCCTGCGCTCATTTCCGGGCTGGCGCCCATCCACCGGGCTCACCTGGCGGCGGCGCTGGGCGAATGCTGCGGCCGGCCCCTCGTGATAGTAACGCCGGACGACGCCGCGGCGGAGGCCATGGCGGCGGACCTTGCCTCCTTCCTGGGCCGGGCGGTGGTCATGGTCACCGGCCGGGACTATACCTTCTATACCTCCGAGAGCGTGTCCCGCCAGATGGAGCAAAAGAGGCTCCGGGCCCTGGACAGCCTGCTGGCCGACGACCCTCCCGCCGCGGTGGTGACGGCGGCGGCCCTTCTGGCCCGCACCGTGCCGCCGGCGGCCCTGGAAAGGGCGGCCTTCACCCTGAAAAAGGGTCAGCAGATCGCCCCGGAGGAGCTCACAGACAGGCTCCTGCGGGCCGGCTACCGCTCCGCCGACCAGGTGGAGGGCCCCGGCCAGTTCGCCCGCCGTGGCGGCATCATGGACCTGTGGAGCCCCGGGACGGAGGAGCCCGCCCGGCTGGAATTCTGGGGGGACGAGATCGACGAACTGTACGCCTTTGACCCCGGCTCTCAGCGCCGGACAGGAAAACGCCGGACCCTGCGGGTGCTGCCGGCGGCGGAGACCCTGCCCTCCCTGGCCGAAGGGGGCCGGGAGGGGCTCATCAGTAAGCTGCGGGAATTGTACGGAAAGCTGAACCGCAACGCTTCCCGCTTCGACGTGGAGAAGCTGCGCAAGAACCTGGCCGCGGACATGGAAGCCCTGGCCGAGCGGGCGGAATTCACCGCCGCGGACCGGTATATGGGCATCATCTATCCCACTTTCGCTACGGCCCTGGACTATTTCGCCCCGGACGCGCTGGTGGTGCTGGACCAGCCCGGAAAATGTGCCCAGCGGGCCCGGGACTTCCTCAAGCAGGCCAACGAGGACGTGCGCCTTCTCATAGAGGGAGGCACCCTCCTGGGCCGGTACGCCCAGTTTTACATGACCTGGGAGGCGGCGTCCGAAAAATTGGCCGACTGGCCGGTGGTGATGGCGGACGCCTTCACCGTGGGCCGGTACCCCATGCCTGTGCGCACCAACATGGGCCTGACCGCCAAACAGCTGCCCTCCTACGCCGGCAGCGGCCAGCAGGCCGCCGAGGATGTGCGCCACTGGCTGGGGGAGGACTACCGCTGCGTGGTCCTAGCCGGGGACGAGCGCCGGGCGAAGGTCCTGGCGGACATCCTGCGGGACAAAGGCGTGGGGAAGGTCTACGTGGACACGGCCCTGGAAAAACTGCCTGAGCCGGGCACCTGCGCCCTGGCGGTGGGCAGTCTCTCCGCCGGGCTGGAGTACCCCCAGATCAAGCTGGCCGTGCTGGCGGACACCCAAATCGCGAAAAGCGGCCTGCGCCCCGCCCGGAGAAAGCGGGCCCTGCCCGCGGGGGCGCGGCTGGGATCCTATGAGGACCTGGCCGTGGGCGACCTGGTGGTCCACGAGACCCACGGCATCGGCCGCTTCGCGGGCATCTTCAAAATGCCCGTGGACGGGGTGGAGAAAGACTACGTCAAGATCTGCTACGCCGGCACGGACAGCCTCTATGTGCCCGCCACCCAGCTGGACCTGGTGACCAAGTACATCGGCGCCGGGGAGGACGCCCCGGTGAAGCTGTCCCGGCTGGGGGGCGCGGACTGGAACCGGGCCCGGAGCCGGGCCAAAGCCGCCGCCAGGGAGATGGCCGGCGAGCTCATAAATCTCTATGCCGCCCGGCAGAAGAGTCCCGGCCACGCTTTTGCCCCCGACTCCACCTGGCAGCGGGAGTTCGAGGGGTCCTTTGAGTACACCGAGACGGACGACCAGCTCCGCTGCATCGACGAGATCAAAAAGGACATGGAGCGTCCGTTGCCTATGGACAGGCTGCTGTGCGGCGATGTGGGCTACGGCAAGACGGAGGTGGCCCTGCGGGCGGTGATGAAATGCGTGCTGGATGGCATGCAGGCGGCCATATTGGTGCCCACTACGGTCCTGGCCCAGCAGCACTACCAGACCGCCGTGAGCCGGTTTTTCGGCTTCCCGGTGAACATCGCCATGCTCTCCCGCTTCAGCACCCCCGCCCAGGTGCGAAAGACCCTGGCGGCCCTGGCGGATGGCTCTTGCGACATCGTCATCGGCACCCATAAGCTGCTGCAGAAGGATGTTGCCTTCAAGCGCCTGGGCCTTCTGGTGGTGGACGAGGAGCAGCGCTTCGGCGTGGGCCACAAGGAGCACATAAAAGAGCTCACCAAGCAGGTGGACGTGCTGACGCTCTCCGCCACGCCCATCCCCCGGACCCTCAACATGGCCCTGTCCGGCATCCGGGACATGTCCACCCTGGAAGAACCGCCCCACGACCGCCTGCCGGTGCAGACCTACGTCATGGAGCACGACTGGGGCGTGGTGGCCGACGCCATCCGCCGGGAGGTGGCCCGGGGCGGGCAGGTATACTACCTGCACAACCGCATCGACAACATCGAGCGCACCGCGGCCAAGCTCATGGAGCTGCTGCCGGACGTGGTCATCGACGTGGGCCATGGGCGGATGAGCGAAAACGAGCTCTCCGCCGTCATGGAAAAGGTGACCCAGGGCCAGACCCAGGTGCTGGTGTGCACCACCATCATCGAGACGGGCATTGACATCCCCAACGTGAACACGCTGATAATAGAAGACGCGGACAAGATGGGCCTGGCCCAGCTCCACCAGATACGGGGCCGGGTTGGCCGCAGCGCCCGCCGGGCCAGCGCCTACCTCACATACCGGAAGGACAAGGTGCTGACGGAGGTGGCGGAAAAGCGCCTGGAGGCCATTCGGGAGTTTGCCGAGTTCAACTCTGGCTTCCGAATCGCCATGCGGGACCTGGAGATCCGGGGCGCGGGCAACCTGCTGGGCGCGGAGCAGTCCGGCCACATGATCGACGTGGGCTACGATATGTACTTAAAACTCCTGGAGGAGGCCGTGCTGGAGGAGAAGGGCGAGCCCCTGCCCGTGCGGGCGGAGTGCGCGGCGGACCTCTCCGTCAACGCCAACATCCCGGAGAGCTATATAAAAAGCGCCGCTCAGCGGATGGACATCTACCGCCGGGTGGCCCTCATCCGCACGGAGGCGGAGGCCGACGACATCACCGACGAGCTGTGCGACCGCTTCGGCGACCCGCCATCCAGTGTCAACGCCCTCATCCAAGTGGCCCTCCTGCGGGGCGAGGCCTCCCAGCAGGGCATTACCGACATCTCCCAGAAGGGCGGGGCGGTGAAGTTCTCCTTCGCCGGGTTCGACTTCGCCCGCATCAGCGCCCTGTACGCCCAGCCCCAGTGGAAGGGCCGGGTGAAGGTGGACGCCGGTGGCAAGCCCGCCGTCATGCTGCGCCTGGCCTCCCGCCGGAGGATATTGGAGGAAGCACGGGCGTTCATCGCGGATTATGCAAAAACCGCGGAGACGACAGCATAAAAAAGCAAGGACCAAATCGGTCCTTGCTTTTTACTTATAACGATGGCCCTTATGCGGTAGGCCGGGCATTTTTGTATGCCTTGCAGCGGTCGGACACTGCCTCGCCGATGAACTGATTCAGAGTCTTTCCCTCCCCGGCGGCGCAGATTGCGGCCTGCCGGTGGACCTCGGGAGACAGCCGGATGTTGAGAGAGCCTTTGTATTCTTTATCGGGCGTTTTGCCCATCTCCCGGCAGATGTCCAAATAGCCGTCCACACACCGATGAAAGGATTCCGTCAGTTCCGCGACGTTCTCCCCATGAAAATTGAGGCTGTCCGCGATGCCCAGTACAGACCCTACGAAAATGCCGTCGTCCGCGTCAAAGCTGATAGCGGCGTGATAGCCGCGGTACTCCATGCAGTTATTCATGTGCTTGCCCTCCTTCCGGCAGTTCGCCCACAGCCGAGAGAAATTCGATGACCTTTTTCACTTGGTAGCGGTAGAGTTCTTTCCCTGGATGAGGGCCGTCAAAGATGAGGACCCTCCCGGTTGGAATGTGAAAATATCTTATGCCGGAGCCGCGCCCGCCGCTCCCCTGGACACAGTTGCATTTTGCCATCAGCGCGGTCAGGTCGTTCACCGTAAAATTATTCGGTGTCGGTGTCCGGCAGAGTTTCTCTATAAGCTTTTCCTTTGGGGGCATGGCGAACACCCTTTTTGCAACTGAAACTTAGTTGCATTATATGGCTTTGGCGCCTCTTTGTCAAGAGGCGCCGCTGCGTTGTTTTACCAGGTCCTTTTCCTTTTTCCTCTTCGGCAATGTCACTACCCACAGCAGGAGGAACCCGCCGTAGAGGACGCAGTCACTGGCCAGAGGGATATACCGGTCCGACCACAGCCGCATCTGCCAGGGAGGCAGATCGAATATGCAGCTGCACCCCAGCACCGCCAGGCCCTCCAGCCACAGCAGATACCGCCCGGCGCTCAGGTCCAGCATGGGCCGGTCGTCGGGCATGGGGTAGCCGAACACGGGCCGCAGGGCCTCGTGGGCGCAGCGCAGCAGCCCCACGCACAGCATAAAGTCCGTCCCCACCCAGGCGGCGATGACCACCGCCTCGATCCGGGGCACCAGGTCCCACAGGGAGATGGACCGGATCATGATGAAAAAAGGATAGGTCAGCGTAGCGGTCAGCTCCGGCCCGAACACGCTGAGCACCGACGCGCATATGAGCCCGCCCAGCACCAGCAGCATCCCGATGGGCTGACAGAGCCACTTCCCGCCCTTTTTCGGCAGGTCCGCGTACCCATATAGAAAGGAGAAGCAGGCGGCGAGAGCCCCCACCGAGGCGAAAGGCAGCGCCCCCAGGGCGATGGGCCCGGCGTCGTCCATGCCCACGGGCAGAAGCTTTTCCGGGTCCATGTTGGGAACTGACAGGGCGATGACCAGTACCAGCGCCGACACCAGCACGGCCCGGAAGATCACCGCCGCCCGGGTGGCGGCCCGCAGATCCCCCAGGGCCACCACTAGGCTCAGAACGATGGTGACCGCCACGAACAGGCTGGGCCCGCTGCTGGGGTAGACCGTGGATACCAGCCGCTCCGCGCCGCTTCGGAGGATGAAGCCGGCGTAAAAGAGAAACCACCCGCCGTATACCAGCAGCGCCAGCCGCCCGAACACGGGCCCCAGCCAGCGCAGGAGCAGCCCGCCCATGCCCTCCCCGGGGCGCATATGCCGTTGGAAGGACAGGATGACCGCCGTGAGCAGCACCAGAGGGACCAGCGCCGGGATCAGGCTCAGCCATGCTCCCCGGCCGGCAAAACCCACCGCCGTCTGGGGCAGCAGGCGCAAAAGCGGGCTGAGCAGCGACACCAGCGTGGCCGCCGCGAACTGTTTTTCCGTGATGCGCGTTTCGTTCATGCCCTGTCCCTCACTCCGCCAGATCGTAGCTTCTGTCCACCCGGCCGCCCACCTCCACCGTCACGGGCAGCGCGGGAAAGATGTCCCGCCATGCCGGACCGCAGGAGGCCATCTGGGCGGGTGTTTTCAGCACCGCCGCCTTGAGCCCCAGAAAGTCGCAGCCGGTGGCCTGGGCCCGGGCCAGGGCGTTGGATACCCACTCCTGCACCGTCCCGGACAGGGCACTGTCCAGCGCCTCCGGGCTCAGCCCCTCCGCGCCCTTTTCCAGCACGCCGGCCCGCAGCCGGCAGCGGACGGTGATGCCTGCGGGAGCGCCGGAAGGGTCAAAAGTCCCCTCGATTTTGGCCGAGCCCTCCAGTATCTCCAGGGTGTCGCCGGAGACGGTGATGAGGAACCCCGTAGGGTCCCCGGTGAGGATCTCCGCGCCCATGGAGGTCTCAGGGTCCAGAAATTCCACCAGCCCGTCCCCGTCCAGAACCGCGTAACCCACCGGCACCACCGCGTCGGACTGCTGCTCGGCGGTGAACACCCGGTCCTGGGTGGGGACGGGCTGCACCGCCATGCACAGCGCCCCCTGCCCGCCGGCGGTGGCGGCGGCCACCTCCCGCAGGGTGTGCATAGTCCAGCCGTTGGACCGGGCCTGCCGGTCCAGGGAGGCCAGCCGCTGGGTGACGTCCGTGGCCTGCTGGGAGGAGCCCACCACCGCGTCCCTGGCCGTGCCCTTCACTACCAGCATATCGGTGTCCATGCGCAGGGTGGGGCTCCGGTCCACCCACTGGATCACGCCGTCCAGCATCTCCCGGGCCGCCTCCTCCCCCAGCAGCAGGTACTGCACGTGGGCGTAAAAGAGCTGGTTCTCCGGGGAGTAGTTCTGGAGCCTCGCGATGGCGTCCTCGATGCCCCGGGCCTGGGCGGACATGACCAGGGCGGGCCGGTCCTCAGGCCCCAGGCCGGAGGACACGCTCATCTCCACCAGCCCCTCCTCGCTGTCCAGGCCCATGGTCTGGACCAGCATCAGCCGCTCTACGTCATGCCTGTCCGAGGCCAGCGACCAGCTGCATCCGCCCTGGGACGCCAGCGCGATATATACATATAATAATATAAGCGCCCGCTTCATTTACGCCTCCGCCTGTCGCCGCCGTTGATGATGGGGTCCCGGAACAGGTCCCGCCAGGGCGGATGGCGGGTGAAGGTACCGCCGGTGTCCCCGCCCCGGCTCCCGGCCAGGGGCGTCATGTAAGGCCGGCCGAAGCTCTCAAGGGAGCACAGGTGCCATATGAGCAGGGCCGCGCCCATGATGATGCCGAACATTCCCGCCGTCGTGGCCGCGACGACCAGCAGGAACCGGAAGATGCGCAGCGCCGCGCCCATGTCCTGGCTGGGCATGGTGTAGCCCGCGATGCCCGCCAGGGCCACCACGATCACGGCGATGGGGCTGACCACCTTGGCCTCCACGGCGGACTGGCCCACGATCAGCGCTCCGATGATGCTCACGGTCTGGCCCACCGGGTTCGGCAGCCGCAGCCCCGCCTCCTGCAGCAGCTCGAAGGAGATGAGCAGGCCCAGTATCTCCACGGCCGTGGAGAAGGGCACCGACTGCTTGTACTCGATCACCGACAGCAGCAGTGTGGTGGGCAGCATCTCCGGGTGGTAGGTGGCCACCGCCACGTAAAACGCCGGCAGCAGCAGCGTAAGCACCAGGCTTGTCCACCGCAGCAGCCGAATGAACGACGCAGCCCAGAAGTGCTGGGCGGCGTCCTCAGTGGTCTTCAGAAACTCCGGGAAAAAGGCGGGGGCGGCGAAGGCCACCGGTATGCCCTCCACGATCACCCCCACCCGGCCCTCCAGCAGCAGCTGGGCCAGCTTGTCCGGCCGCTCGGTGTGGATGAGTTGGGGGAAGGGGGACTTGGGCGCGTCCACGAGGCCGCTGTCCAGTACCTCCGGCATGACGGCCCCGTCCACGTCCAGCGCCTCCAGCCGGTCCATGAACCGCCGGGGCAGGTCCGGCGCCGCCACCCCCTCCAGCCACATCACCGCCGCCAGGGATCGGCTCTTCCGCCCGATGGTGGTCTGGGAGAGCTTCAGCTTTGGCGTGTGCAGCCGGGAGCGGACCAGGCCTGTGTTCACCCGCAGCACCTCCACGAAGGCATCCTTGCCCCCCTTGACCGACTTCTCCACGGTGGGCTCCTGAACGGAGCGGTGCTGGCCGGACTTCACCTGGAACACATAGGCCTGTCCGTCGAACACCAGGGCGCAGTGGCCGTAGCTTATGGCGTCCGCGAGGTCGTCCATCGTATCTACTTGCTTCATGGAGGGGCCGTATACGCCCCCCTCTGCCAGCAGATCGATCACGTCGGCCTCCGTTTTTGCCCCGCCGAAACGCTCCGGGTCGGTGAGGGGCTTCAATACCTGCTCCGCCGCGTCCGCCCCGGAGACCACCCCGTCCAGCCAGCAGGCGAACACGTGGACATTTGTCCCTCCAGCAGATACACGCCGGCTCTCGAAGTCCTCGCAGCAGGAGAAGATTTTCTCCGTGTTCTCCGGGCTCACAGGCATATCGTACTGGGGAGACGGCGCCGGATGGAAGTCTACATCTTGTGGATTTTTCATGTTTTGGTTCAACATACAGTTAGTATGGACAACTGGAAAAGATTTCATGAAAAATTTTTCAAAAAAGCCGCAAAAAAGTGTTGACAACGGCTTTTTTGGATGGTATATTAGCAAAGCGCCTCGCGGGGAACGCCGCGAGCGCGGTGTACCTTGTAAATTAAACAATGCAAA
>CANRMG010000037.1 GCA_947631675.1 uncultured Oscillospiraceae bacterium | reverse complement strand
ATGGCAGAGAACTACATCACCAAGCAGGACGGCAAGGGTTCGGTCAATATCTCGGAGGACGTGATCGCCGCCATGGCGGCCGCCGCCGTGACCGAGGCGGAGGGCGTGGCCGGCTTCGGCAGCCCCACCACGCCGGAACTGGTGGACCTCTTTGGAAGGAAGAACCCGGGGAAGGGCCTGAAGATACGCTTCATGGATGACAAGATCACTGTGGACGTGCTGATCGTGGTCCGGGCGCCCGGCAGCATCACCGACACGGCCATCCACGTGCAGGACGCCGTGTGCAGCGAGGTGGAATCCATCACCGGCATGAACACGGTGGTGAACGTCCACGTCACCGGCGTTTCCTTCGATAAATAACCGATATAGATATTTCACTGGAGCCCCGTTCCGGGGCTCCGCGCTGTATATGGAGGCAGTTATGACAAGATCTGCTGCAAGAGAGATCGCCATCCAGCTGGGCTTCTCCGTGACCGGCACGGGCCTTGCACCGGAGGAAGCGGTGGAGGCCTTTTTCGAGCCGGAGCACTACGCGTCCCTGGCGGCGGAGGGCGAGCTCTACGCCGAGCGGCCTTCCAAACGGGATATGGATTTCATCCGCCGGAGCGTGTCCGGCGTGGCGGAGCATAAGGACGAGCTGGACGGCCTCATCGGCAAGTATGCCAAGGGCTGGCGCACCGAGCGCATCAGCCGCAGCGCCGCGGCCATCCTGCGCCAGGCCATGTTCGAGCTGCTCTACATGCCTGACGTGCCCACCGCCTCGGCCATCGACGAGGCGGTGGAGCTGGCCAAGGGCTATGAGGACGCGGACGTGGTGGCGTTCATCAACGGCGTGCTGGGCGGCTTTTACCGGGGCGAGCTTGCCCCGGCGGACAAGCCTGCGGAGAAGGCAGATGACTGAGCAGGCCTTCACCGTTACGGCCCTGAACGAGTACATCAAAGGGCTCATAGACGTGGACCCGCTGCTGGGCCGGGTGGCGGTGCGGGGGGAGCTTTCCAACTACAAGATATACCCCTCCGGCCACCATTACTTCACCATGAAGGACGGCCAGTCCAGCCTCAAATGCGTCATGTTCCGCTCCAGCGCGGAAAAGCTGCGCTTCCGGCCGGAGAACGGCATGTCCGTCACCGCCGCGGGGCGGGTGACGGTCTATCCCCGGGACGGGGCGTACCAGCTGTACGTGAGCGCCCTGATGCCCGACGGCATAGGGGACCTGCAGGTGGCCTTTGAGCAGCTGAAGGCGAAGCTGGCGGCGGAGGGCCTGTTCGACCCGGCCCATAAAAAGCCCCTGCCCGCCTTTCCCCGGCGGGTGGCGGTCATCACAAGCGGCGCGGGCGCGGCGGTACACGACATCATCCGTGTCCTGGGAAAGCGCTGGCCCCTGGCGAAGATCCTGGTCCTGCCTGTACGGGTCCAGGGGGAGGAGGCGCCGGCGGAGATCGTGGGCGCCATACGTTACGCCAACCGCTGGCAGGTGGCGGACCTTATCATCACCGGCCGGGGCGGCGGGTCCATGGAGGACCTGTGGGCCTTCAACGACGAGCGGGTGGCCAGGGCCATCTATGAGTCCGAGCTGCCGGTCATATCCGCCGTGGGCCATGAGCCGGACGTGACCATCGCCGACTACGTGGCGGACCGGCGGGCGGCCACGCCCTCCAACGCCGCGGAGATAGCCGGGCCCGACGGGGCGGATGTGGCCGCCTACGTCGCCCAGAGCGGCATACGCCTGGGGCAGGCCATGGGAAAGAAGTTGGACATGCTGTCCCGGCGGCTGACAGAGCTGTCGGAGCGGCCGACGCTGACGGACCCGGAGGTATATCTGGGGGCCAAGCGCATGGCCCTGGACCATGTGCGGACCGACTTGGCGGCGGCGGGCGAGAGACTGGTGGGCGAAAAGCGGCGAACCTACGTGGCCCTGGCGGCCAAGCTGGACGCCATGAGCCCCCTGAAGGTGCTGAGCCGCGGCTACGCCGTGGCGGAAAAGGACGGACAGGCCCTGCGCACCGTCTCCGACGCGTCGGCGGGGGACAGGATAAGCGTGCGTCTGACCGGCGGCCGGCTGGGCTGCACGGTGGAGGAGGTACATCATGAAGAAGGATGAACGGACATTCGAGCAGAAGCTGGAACGCCTGGAGCAGATCGTGAAGCTGCTGGAAAAGGGGGACGCGCCCCTGGCGGAGAGCCTAGGCCTGTTCGAGGAGGGGACCGGCCTGATCCGGGACTGCTCCAGGCAGTTGGACGAGGCCGAGCAGAGGGTAGTCAAACTGCGCAAGGGCCCGGACGGCGCGCCGGTGGAGGAGCCCTTCGAGTGAAAGGAGACAGCGATGGATCCACTGGAGAGATATGAGCAGTACAAGGCCATGGTGGACTACTGGCTGGCCGGGCGGTTCGTCCCCACGGGGGACGGGGCCGACGGGCTCCGGGAGGCCATGGTATATACCCTGAAGGCGGGGGGCAAGCGGGTGCGGCCGGTGCTGTGCCTGGAGTTCGCCCGCATATGCGGCCTGGAGCCGGAGGACGCGGTGCCCATCGCCTGTGCGGTGGAGCTTCTGCATACCTACAGCCTCATCCACGACGACCTGCCCTGCATGGACGACGACGATGAGCGCCGGGGCCAGCCCTCCAACCATGTGAAATTCGGCGAGAGCACCGCGGTGCTGGCGGGGGACTGCCTGCAGGCGGAGGCCTTCGCCGCCGTGTGCGACGCGCCGGTGGACAAGGCGGACCGCTACCGCTGCTGCCAGCTGTTGGCCGCGGCGGCGGGCGTGGGCGGCATCTGCGGCGGCCAGTTCATGGACCTGGGCGCGGGCAGGGACACGGTGGAGGCCATGACCGCCACGGACGTGTCCAAGACCGCCGCCCTCATGGCTGCCGCCTGCGCCATGGGCGCGGCCGCCGCCGGAGCGGACAAGGATACCGTGGCCGCCGCCAGAGACTATGGCGCGGCCCTGGGCATGGCGTTCCAGTGCCGGGACGACATGCTGGACGGAGACGGCTTCGCGGCCCTGCTGGGCCTGGAGCAGTGCCAGGCCATGGCCGAGGGCTATACCCAGGACGCCTTTCGGCTGCTGGACCGGTTCGACGACACACAGTTCCTGCAGGAGATGACAGAAAAGCTCTGCGGCAGGACGGCCTGAGACCCTTAGGAGGATAAGCTATGAAAAAGAGATATATCGGTTTTCTGCTGACGCTGTGCATGCTGCTGACGCTGTGTGCGCCGGCCCTCGCCGCGGAGGCGGAACCCGTTTTGGAGGCCCCGGAGGCACCGGCGTTCATCGCCGGGGAGGAGACTATAGAGGAAGAGCCCCTGGCCCCCGCGGAGCCGGCGGAGGATATGCCGGCGGAGGCTGATGCCGCCCAGGCGGAGCCTATGGAGGAAGCGGATGAGCCCATGACCGTATCTTCCGGCTCCTGCGGCACCGATCTGACCTACAGCCTCTCGGGCAGCACGCTCACCATCAGCGGCACCGGCGCCATGAGCAACTACTCGCTGTACAGCGGCAGGCTCCCGCCTTGGTATGGGGAGAGAAATCAGATACGGTCTGTCATCGTCAGCGGAGGCGTGACGAGCATCGGGGAAGAGGCGTTTTATGCGTGCGAGAATATGACCTCCGTCAGTCTGCCCAGCGGCCTGACGTCCATTGGCCTCAGCGCCTTCCGGGATTGCTCGTCCCTCAGGACCGTTACCATCCCTGATTCGGTGAGGACGATGGGCTACGCGGTGTTTTCCCGGTGCACCAACCTGACCTCCGCCACGCTCTCAAGCGGTATGGCGAACATCCCCCAGCACACGTTTTCCGATTGCACCAGCCTGCAGAGCGTGACCATCCCGTCCAGCATCACCTCTATCAACACCAACGCGTTTTATAACTGCTCCTCCCTGCGGAATATAACCATCCCCAGCAGGGTCGCGACCATCTATCCCAGCGCCTTCCAGGCCTGTACGTCCCTTACCAGCGTGACCATCCCCGCCTCGGTCACCCAGATCGGAGCGCTGGCCTTCGCCGACTGCACGGGGCTGACCTCCGTGACCTTCGCCGGCAGGTCCACGAAGCTGGAATCCCAGGTCTTTGCCAATACGCCCTGGATGAAGGCACAGGGAAATTTCGTGGTCCAGGACGGCCTGCTCATGTACTATCAGGGCCCCGGCGGCAGCGTGTCCATCCCCGGCAATGTCATTAGCATCGACGATCACGTCTTTACCGGCCGCACGGACATCACTGCCGTGACCATCCCCGGCAGCGTCAGGACCATCGGGAACTGGGCCTTCGCTGAGACGGGGCTCAAAAGCGTGACCATCCCCAGCGGCGTCACCACCATCGGGAACGACGCCTTTGCCGGATGCGTGGATCTGGCCAGCGTGACCATCCCCGGCTCTGTCACGCAGATCGGCGACGAGGCCTTCTGGGCCTGTCAGGGGCTGACCAGCGTGACCATCCCGGAGGGCGTCAGGACCATCGGCGACCGCGCATTCATGGAGTGCACGGCGATGCACACCGTCACGCTCCCGTCCACTGTCGCCGATATAGGCCTTGAGACCTTCCGAAACAGCGTCAAGCTGCGCAAGATCGTCATCAACGGCGCCAACTTCTCTTTTGAAACGAACTCCAGCGGCAGCGCCCACAACGCATATGCCGAGTTCCTGTCCCCGGCGCTCATCGTCTACGGCAATGGCAGGGGCAATGCCCGGACCTATGCTGCGTCCATGGGCCTGACCTATGCCGATGTGAGCCAGCAGCACCGCTCCGGCTGGGTCAGCGAGGGCGGCTATACCTGCTGCTACGAGGACGGCAAAAGGGCGGCCGACGAGTGGAAAAGCGTAAGCGGCGTGTGGAAGCGGCTGGACAGCCAGGGCCATATGCTGACGGGCCTGCAGGAGATCCTGGCCGGCGGCTATGACGACGGGCTGTATTACTTCGACTCCCAGGGCGCCATGAAGGTGGGCTGGCAGAGGATCAGCGGCTCCTGGTACTACTTCAACGAGGCCCATGACGGCCGCTATGGCGCGGCCCTGACCGGCTGGGTGAAGCTGGGCGGCAATACCTATTACATGGACCAGGATACGGCCGTGATGTACACTGGCTGGCGCAACATCGACGGCAAGCGCTACTACTTCAGCGACGGCACCGCCGGCACGGAGGGCGCCATGGCCGTGGGCTGGAAGCAGATCGGCGGGGTCTGGTATCTCTTCGACGGGGACGGCTCCTATGTGCGCCAGGCCCAGCCGGGGGAGACCCCCGTGGAGATCCAGCCGCCGGCAGGGGGCACCGGCTGGCGGTACGTGCCGGAGACCGGCGATTATTACTACTTTAAGGACTATGTGCGCAAGGGTGATTACTGGGTAGGCTTTGCCGACGGCGCGTCCGCCTGGGCCAACAACTGGTATTACGCCGACGCCACAGGAAAGCTGCTCACCGGGTTCCAGTATCTGGACGACCTGAAGGGCGGCAAGGCCTGGTACATGCTGCAGGTGGACAATGCCAACGGTGAGATCGGCAAGATGCTCTCCGGCCGCCTCAATACCTACACCGACGCTGGTTATGGCGTTTTCAGTCCCAACTACGGATCCCAGGGCATGTGCACCTATACGGACAGCTGGGGAAGCTATAACGCCGCCACCGGCTTGTGGGGCGACGGCCAGGCCCACAGAGGCTGATCTGACCCGACGGGCGGCGAGAACCGGCAGTGCCCCGCACGCGGTTGGTGAGCATCGCGAACTTTAGCGGGAGGGGCCCTGTCGGGCGAGGCCGCCTTTGTACCTACGGTAAAAACGATACGGCAGCCTCCCTTCCGGGGGCTGCCATTATTTTTGGCTTGCGCGTGGGAAAAGGATAGTGTACAATACGACATCATGATATTTTTGCGAAAGGAAAGGCCGAAGATGAAAAGATGGCTGTCCCTTATATTGTCGATCACCCTGGCCCTGGGGCTCTCTGTTCCCGCTGCGGCGGCGGAGCTTACGGAGCCTGCCGCGCCGCTGCCTGTGGAGGCGGAGGAGGCCGCGCCGGAAGTGCCGGAGCCTGCCGCGGCTGAACTGCCGGAGGAAGTCGCAGCGCTTCCCGCGGCGCCGGACGAGCCCATGGCCGTATCCTCCGGTACCTGCGGGGCGAACGTCACCTGGGACCTGACCGGCGGCGTGCTCACCATCAGCGGCAGCGGCACGATGCGTGATTACAGCGCCGGCGACAGCATAGTATGCGCTCCGTGGAACGGTCAGCCCATCACCGCCGTTATCATCAACAGCGGCGTCACGTCGATCGGGGCCTACGCCTTTTCCCGGTGCACCAGGCTGAGCAGCGTCACCATCCCGTCTACGGTGAAGTCCATCGGCGAGGGGGCCTTTGAGCAGTGCCGGGCCCTCAAGTCCGTCAGTCTGCCCAGCGGCCTGACGACGATCGGCGCCCGCGCCTTTACGGAGTGCCTGACGCTGGGGAGCATCACGGTCCCGGATACCGTGACCAGTATAAGCAACGGCGCGTTCGCCTACTGCTATGCGCTGTCCTATGCCAAGCTCTCCTCCAGCTTGCCCGCCATCCAGCCGCGCCTGTTCGCCAAGTGCCAAAACCTCGCGTCGGTGACCATTCCCGGCCCCGTTGAGTTCATCAGCGACAGCGCCTTCGAGGGCTGCGCCAAGCTGAGCAGCATCACCATCCCCAATACTGTTACGAAGATCGGCAACAGCACATTCGAGGGCTGTACATCCCTGAAGAGCGTGACTATCCCCGCCTCGGTACAGACTGTGGGCGGAAACGCCTTCGCCGACTGCACGTCCCTTTCCAGTGTGACCATAGCCGGAGCCTCCACTGAGGTGGATGGCACCGCCTTCAACAACACCCCCTGGGGCAGGGCCAGGGGCAGTTTCGTCATCGAGAACGGCGTTCTGAAGACCTATCAGGGCGCCGGCGGCAGCGTGACCATCCCGTCCACCGTGACGGAGATCGGCGCGTATGCCTTTGCAGACCGCACAGACGTCACGGCCGTGACCATCCCCGCCAGTGTCCGTACCATCGGTGAGCGCGCCTTTATGTCCTCCGGCGTGCGGAAGGTGACCATCTCCTCCGGCGTGACGACGATCGGCAGCGAGGCGTTTTTGAGCTGCGCCAGCCTTATGCGCGTGTCCATTCCCGCCACCGTTACGGCCCTGGGGGACAGGACGTTCTTTGGGTGCAGCGCCCTTACCGTCGTGAATATCCCCGAGGGCGTCAGGACCATCGGCGCCGGCTGCTTCCGGGCGTGCGTGAACCTGTCCACGGCCGTCGTCCCGTCTACGGTCACCACCGTCGGCGAGTACGCCTTTGCCGAATGCCGTGGGCTGAAGGACCTGGTCATCAACGGCGCAACGTTCACCTATGGGGAGGACGAGCTGTTCGATACGGTGACCGTCTACGGGAACGGGTCGGGCACCGCCCGGCAGTATGCCGCCGATATGGGCGTGCGCTACGCCGTGGGGTGGTCCGGCGAGGTGGAAGAGCCCGACGTGCCCGATGGACCCGCCGCCATCCAGCCGCCGGCGGGCGGCACCGGCTGGCGGTATGTGCCGGAGACGGGGGACTATTACTACTTCAAGGACTATGTGCGCAAGGGCGATTATTGGGTGGGCTTCGCCGACGGCGCCAGCAAGTGGGCCAATAACTGGTACTATGCCGACGCCACGGGCAAGCTGCTTACCGGATTCCAGTACCTGGACGATCTGAAGGGCGGCAAGGGCTGGTACATGCTCCAGACCACCGATGCCAACGGCGAGATCGGCAAGATGCTCTCCGGCTGGCAGTGGACCTATACCTCTGCCGGCACGGGCTATTTCAGCCCCAAGTACGGCTCTCAGGGCCTGTGCACCTACACCACGGCCTGGGGCAATTATAACGCCGCCACCGGCCTCTGGGGCGACGGACTGGTGCACAGGGGCTGATACCAGGGCGGCCTCGCCCGACAGGGCCCGTCCCGCTAAAGTTCGCAAAGCTCACCAACCGCGTGCGGGGCACTGCCGGTTCTCGCCGCCCGTCGGGTAGGCGTGAACAGATACAACATACAAATACGAAAGTTAGGAGGACCTTCGGGCCCTCCTGTCTTTTTGGTTACGGATATTATTCATTTTGTAATGAAAATATACAGGATCGGCCTTGAAAAATCAAAACCGATTTGCTATGATAATAAACCTGCGAACAGCGCGATTCCGGTAAAAGACAGGATGTGCCCATGGGACTGCTGGATACTATACGATCTCCCGCCGACGTGAAGGCCCTCCCCCCGGAGGCCCTGGACACGCTTTGCGGGGAAATAAGAGAATATTTGGTGACGTCCCTTTCAAAGCATGGGGGACACCTGGCCTCCAACCTGGGGGCGGTGGAGCTCACCGTGGCTCTGCACCGGGTCTATGATACCAGCCGGGACCGGCTGGTGTTCGATGTGGGCCACCAGTGCTATACCCACAAGCTGCTCACCGGCCGGAAGGACTTTTCCACCCTGCGGGAGAAGGGGGGCCTTTCTGGCTTCCCCAAGCCCTATGAGTCCGTCCATGACGCCTTCATCGCCGGCCATGCCTCCAACTCCATATCCGTGGCGCTGGGCATGGCCCGGGCCCGGACGGCCAGGGGGGAGGACTACGACGTGGCAGCCCTCATCGGCGATGGGGCCCTGAACGGGGGCATGGCCTTCGAGGGCCTGTCCGACGCCGGCCACAGCGGCGAGCCGCTGGTGGTCATCCTCAACGACAACGGCATGAGTATCAACGAGGGCGTGGGCGGTCTGGCGGATATGCTGGGGCGCATGCGCACCCGGGTGGAATACATCAAGTTCAAAAAGTGGTACAGGAGCTCCTTCCTGCCCAGGATACCCGGCGTGATGCCGGCGCTGGGGGCCATGAAGAGCTGGCTGAAGGAGCGGATCATCCCGGAGAACATCTTCGACAACCTGGGCTTCGAGTACATCGGCCCCATCAACGGCCACGACATCCGCAAGGTGGAGAACGCCATCCGCTGGGCCAAGGAATACGGTTCCCCGGTGCTTGTCCACGTGATCACCCAGAAGGGGCGGGGCTATGCCCCCGCGGAGCAGGCCCCGGAAGCATTTCACGGCGTGGGAGCCTTCGACGTGAAGAGCGGCGTGCCCAAATATACGGGGGAGGATTTCTCTTCCGTGTTCGGCCGGACCCTGACGGAGATAGCGGGGGAGGACCCCACGGTGGTGGCCATCACCGCCGCCATGAAGGAGGGCACCGGCCTCATCGGCTTCCAGGAGGCCTGGCCAGACCGGTTCTTCGACGTGGGCATCGCGGAGGAACACGCCTGCGCCATGGCGGCGGGCATGGCTGCCCAGGGGCTGAAGCCCGTGTTCGCGGTGTACTCTACCTTCCTGCAGCGGTGCTATGATATGCTCATCCACGACGTGTCCCTCATGGGCCTGCACGTGGTGCTGGCCGTGGACCGGGCAGGCATCGTGGGCAAGGACGGCCAGACCCACCAGGGCGCTTATGACGTGGCGTACCTCTCCAGCGTGCCGGGCATGAGGATATACGCTCCCGCCAGCTTCGCGGAGATGCGGAGCATGCTCCGCCGGGCGGTGCTGGAGGATACGGGCCCTGTGGCGGTGCGCTATCCCCGGGGCGGGGAGGGCCTTTGGAAGGCCGATACCGCCGGAGAGACGGTGAGCGCGGTGAGGACCGGCACAGATGTGACCATTGTGACCTACGGCACGGAGATCAACGAGGCGATCATGGCTGCCCGGATGCTGCAGAGCGAGGGCGTAAACGCCGAGGTGTTGAAGATAAACGTGCTCTCGCCTCTGGACACGGAGCCAGTGCTGGCGTCTGTGCGCCGGACCGGGGCGCTCATCGTGGCAGAGGAGGCCTGCGCCGCCGGATGCGTGGGCGAAAGGCTTCTGGCCGCGGCGGAGCGGGCGGGCGTCGCCCTGCGGGCGGCCCGGTTGGTGAACCTGGGCGATGGCATACTGGAGCACGGAGATCCGGCCATCCTGCGCCGGGATATGGGATTGGACAGCGGCTCTCTCTGCGAGGCCGTTTTGGAGATGCTGCATGGGAAAGACGAGGCTTGATCAGCGGGTGTTCGACCTGGGCCTGGCGGAGAGCCGGGAGCGGGCCAAGGCCCTTATCATGGCCGGGAGCGTCTATGTGAACGGCGAAAAGCAGACGAAGGCCGGCGCCGCCGTTGCGGACGACGCGGATATCCAGGTGAAGGGCGGAAAGCTGCCCTACGTGAGCCGGGGCGGCCTGAAGCTGGAAAAGGCCCTGGACACCTTCGGCGTGGACCCGGCGGGGCTCATATGCGTGGACTGCGGGGCCTCTACGGGGGGCTTTACAGACTGCCTTTTGCAGCGGGGCGCGGCGCACGTGTACGCCGTGGACGTGGGCTACGGCCAGCTGGCCTGGAGCCTCAGAAGCGACGAGCGGGTCACGGTGATGGAGCGCACCAACGCCCGGAACCTGACGGCAGATATGTTCCCCGGTCCCATGGACCTGGCAGTGATGGATATGTCCTTCATATCCCTAGGCCTGGTGCTGCCGGCGGTGAAGAGCCTGCTGACGGACGAGGGGCAGGTCATATGCCTTGTGAAGCCCCAGTTCGAGGCCGGCCGGGAGAAGGTTGGCAAAAAGGGCGTGGTCCGGGACCCGGCCGTGCACCGGGAGGTGCTGGAGGGCTTCGCGGCCAATGCCGGCGAGATGGGTTTTTCCCTGCGGGGCCTGACCTTTTCCCCGGTGCGGGGCCCGGAGGGGAATATAGAATATCTGGCCTGGCTGGGACTGACCGGCCCGGCCATAGAGCCGGACTTCGCCGGGGTGGTGGAGGCGTCCCACCAGGCCCTGGACGGAAAGGGGAGCGGCGGATGAAGAAGATCGTGCTTTGTACCAACGTCCAGCGGGACGGGGACTTCTCCTGCACGGCGGCGGTGAAGACCATGCTGGAGGCGGAGGGCTGCCAGGTGGCGGTGAGCCCCGTCTGCGGCGAGCCGGAGACCCGGCCGCCCTTTCCCACCGAGGAGCTGGACCGGGCCCTGGAGGGGGCGGACCTGCTGGTGACATTGGGCGGCGACGGGACCATCCTTCGCATCGCGCCCCAGGTGATGGTCCACGACGCGCCCCTGGTGGGGGTGAACCTGGGCCACACCGGCTTTCTCACAGAGCTGGACCGGGACAACACCGACCTTTTGAAAAAGGCCGCGGCGGGCGATTTCCGCCCTGTGCCCCGGATGATGCTGGACGTGGAGATACGCCGGGACGGCAAGAGCGTGTTCTCCGACACGGCCCTCAACGACGCGGTCATCTCCGGCATCGTGCAGAACATCCACCTGACCGCCAAGGGGGACGGGGACCGGATACTGACCTTCTCCGGGGACGGGGTGATCGTATCCTCGCCCACGGGCTCCACCGCCTACTCCATGGCGGCTGGCGGGCCCCTGGTGGAGCCGGGGGCGGAGGCCATCATCCTCACGCCGGTATGCGCCCATATGCTGGCGGCCCGCAGCTTCGTGCTGGGGCCGGAGCGGACCGTCACGGTCCTTCCCGAGGATGTGAGCGAGGGGCGCCGGTGCGTGCTGAGCGTGGACGGCCGGGGGCTCATCGATCTGACCGACGGGGATCAGGTCGTGGTGAGACGATCGAAGTACAAACTGCTCGTGGCCGATCTGGGGACCAGGAGCTTTTATGAGACGGCATTTGAGAAATTGGGGGAGAGAGCATGAAGACATCGAGACAGAGCGTGATCCTGGACATCATCGCGGAGGAGGATATCGAGACCCAGGGCCAGATGCTCCAGGCCCTGCAGGCCCGGGGCGTGAAGAGCACCCAGGCCACCGTGTCCCGGGACATCAAGGAGCTGCGCCTGGTCAAGGAGATCGGCCCCGAGGGCCGATACCGCTATGCCCAGGCGGAGCAGGACGAGTCCAACGAGGCCACCCGGCGGCTGGAGGAGATCTTCCGGGAGAGCTGCCTGAGCTTTGACCACGCCCTGCACACGGTGGTGATAAAGACCCTTCCCGGCCTTGCCAGCGCCGTATGCTCGTCCATCGACGCCATGGGCGACGACACCATCCTGGGCTCCGTGGCCGGCGACGACACGGCCATCATCGTGCTGCGCAACGCCTCCTCGGCGGAGAGGCTGTGCGCCCAGCTGCGCCGGGCCTACAAGCGGTAAGGGGCGGGGGAGATGCTCAGAAGCCTCCACATCGAGAATATCGCGGTGGTGGAGCGGGCGGACGTGCAGTTCCGGGAGGGACTGAACGTGCTGACCGGCGAGACCGGCGCCGGCAAATCCATCGTCATCGACGCGCTGTACGCCGTCACGGGAGGCCGTACCAGCCGGGAGCTGGTGCGCTCCGGGGCGGATAAGTGCCTGGCGGCGGCGGTGTTCGACGCGGACGCCGCTTTGGGTTGGTGCGCCGAGAACGGCGTGGAGCCCGAGGACGGCACGCTCGTCGTCCAGCGCACTGTCACCGCAGACGGAAAGGGCGCCTGCCGGGTCAACGGCGTGCCCATGGCGGTGAGCCAGCTGCGCAGCCTTGGCGCGATGCTGGTGGATATCCACGGCCAGAACGATGGCCGTCAGCTTCTGGATGAGAGCCGCCACATCGACTACCTGGACGCCTTCGCCGGCGACGGGAAGGAACTGGCCGCCTATAAGACCGCCTATGATGCCTATCTTGCCAACGAGCGTGAGATCGGGCGGCTCACCATGGACGACGATTCCCGCCGTAGGCTGGCGGAGAGCCTGGCCTACCGGGTCCAAGAGCTGGAAAAGGCCGAGCTGAAGGCCGGCGAGGAGCCGGAGCTGGAGGAGAGGAGCCAGCTGCTGCGCAACAGCGAGAAGCTGCGGGAGGCGGC
>CANRMG010000036.1 GCA_947631675.1 uncultured Oscillospiraceae bacterium | reverse complement strand
CGCGCCTTTAGGCGCCGCCAACATTATGCCCTTACAGGGCTTGTGCAGGCCACCCGCTATGCGGGTGGTCCTGACTTTCAAGCCTGCTGTAAAAAATAAGAAAAAGATAAGATTTCCGGTCCCGGGCGGCCTTTCACCGCGGATAACTGTCTTGGTATAATAGCGCTGGCAGCGCTATTATACTTCGAGATACCGGTCGTGCTCCCGGCATGCACCGGAACCGCACGACTTGGCATAATAAATAAGCCTACATTTCCCTGGAGGTGCGCTATGAAAAACCGTATCCTGATCGTGGAGGACGACGAGGCCATCGCCAGCGCGGTGAGGCTGAATCTGCAGGTGGCGGGCTACGACTGCACCGTGTTTGACGACGGGGCCAGGGCGGCCCGGGCGCTGCCGGACGACCACGCCTACGACCTGGCCCTGCTGGACATCATGCTGCCCGGTGTGGACGGCTTCGAGCTGTTCGGCCATATGGAGCGGTATAACATCCCCGTGATCTATATGACCGCCAAGACCGATTCCGCCTCGGAGATCCGCGGCCTGCGGGACGGGGCGGAGGACTATGTCGTCAAGCCCTTCGATATGCTCACCCTTATGGTCCGCATCGAGAAGGTCCTGCGCCGGACGGGCCGGCTGAACACCGTCTACCGTGTCCGGGACGTGGAGGTCAACAGCGAGAGCCGCACCGTGACGAAGGACGGAAAGATCATCGATCTGCAGCCGCTGGAGTTCGATGTGCTGCTGCTTCTGCTGCGATACAAGAATATGACCGTCACCCGGGAGCAGCTCATGACGGAGGTCTGGGGCTACGACTATGTGGGGGAGACGCGGGTGCTGGATATAAAGATATTCAGCCTGCGGAAAAAGCTGGGGCTGGGCGACGCCATCAGGACGCTGCCCAAGCTGGGCTACAGATTGGAGGACCGCTGAGATGAAGCTGTGGCAGAAGGCGGCGGCCGCCTGTGCCGGCGTGCTGGCGCTGGTGGTGGCGGTCTGCTCCGTTTTTATGCTCCTGTACGCGCGGCATACCATATTGGATATGTCCCGCCGGCAGGTCCGGGACAGGCAGAGGGACCTGGCCGTGTCCTTCTCGGAGATGGCCAATTACTACCTCCTGGACCAGGACAGCGGCGTGGTGCGGGAAAGCCTTGTGAAGTACTGCTTTTCCCGGTTCGCGGATGAGGACGCCGTGCTGATGCGGGGCGGCGAGACGGTGAGCAGCGCCCTGAGCATCGACCCGTCCCGGTGGCTGGATGCGGGGAGCGGCCCGCCCGACGCCGCCTGGACGGACGCATACGGCGGCCAGCAGGTCTTTGAAGGCAGCATCCGGGGACGGGACGTGTTCATGGCTGCCAGCGCGGTGGACGTGCGCGCCGAGCGGTACGCGGTCTATATCGTGGAGGACGTGACGGACATCCACCACAGCCTCGCCGTCATGGCCCTGATCTTCCTGGCGGTGAGCCTGGGCGGCATCGCGGTGGGCGCGGGGGCGGTGACGCTGCTCATGCGCCGGGGTGCCAGACCCCTTGCCACCCTCTCCGCCGCGGCCAGGGAGATAACCGGCGGGGCCTATGACGTGCGGGCGGATGTGCATACGAACGATGAGATCGGCGCCCTCGCGGCGGACTTCAACACGATGGCCGGGGCCGTACAGTCCCATGTGGCGGAGCTTTCCGAGACCGCCCAGCGGCAGAGGCTCTTCATCAGCGGCGTGAACCATGAGTTCAAGACGCCGCTCACCGCCATCCTCCTCCACACGAGGCTGCTGCAGAAGGTCAACCTGACGGAGGAGGAAAAACGCCAGTCCCTCGCCCACATCGAACGGCAGTGCCTGTGGCTGGAGCGGCTGACGCAAAAGCTGCTCCGAACGATCACGCTGCGCCAGGGCATCCAGAAAGAGGATGTCCCGGCCCAGGAGCTCATAGACCGGGTCCGGGCCAGCACCCAGCAGATATTGGCGGAGCGGGGCTGCGCGCTGGAGACGGTCTGCGACGGCTCCGCCGTCGCCGTGGACGCGGACCTCATGCAGTCGCTGCTGGTCAACCTGGTGGACAACGCCAGCAAGGCCTATGACCCGGGCGACACGGACCGCATCGTCCGGCTCACGGTCCGGGGCCATGTCCTGGAGGTACGGGATGCCGGCCGGGGCATCCCGGCGGACGCCATAGAGCGCATCTTCGAGCCCTTTTACATGGTGGACAAGTCCCGGAGCAAGAAGCAGGGCGGCAGCGGCCTCGGCATGGCGCTGGTCAGGCAGATCGCGGACGCCCACGGGGCAGAGCTGGTGGTCCAAAGCGCCCTGGGAAAGGGAACCACCATCCGGGTCATCCTGCCGGGATAAGAAATTAGTAAGAAAATAAAAAGATTCAGATGATAGTTTTTCGTCCGCCTGCCCTGCATAATGGGTCCATCACCGAAACGGAGGCGAAGGCATGAAGAAAAACTGGATATATCCTCTGCTGGCCCTGGCGCTGCTTTTTTCTGCCGGGTGTCAAAAGACCCCGGAGGAGGCCATCGTCAAGGGCAAGAGCAGCGAAGAGCTTCTTCAAAAGGCGGCGGCGGAGACGGGCGGGACCCTGGCCGAGAGGCTGGACGCCCCGGAGCGGTATGAGGCCGCCTTCTCCAACGTGAGCGGGGAGCTTCAGGTGACCGTGGACGCGGATGTGACGGTCCCCGACGCGGAGGCCGTGCCCATCATCCGGGTCAGGCCCGCCAATATCACCCAGGCACAGGTGGACGTTCTCATGGATAAGCTTGTCCAGGGCACGCTCTATGACCCCGGCACGCCGGAGACGAAGGCGGAGATCGCCGACAAGATCGTGGCGGCCAGGCAGAAGCTGGCCGAAGGGCCCTCGGAGGAGGACGCGGGGACGACGTACGTCTCCGAGGACGGCCCGATGACCTATGAGGAGTATATGCAGTACGTCATCGACATCCTCATGGAGCAGTACGAGGCCGCCCCGGAGACCGCGGAGAAGACGGTGTCCACGGGCCAACTCAGCGCCTTCGCCGACGACATGATGTCCGCCGGCGGCGAGAACACCACGCCGGAGCTGGGCTGGGAGGCGCTGAGCGTCAACTCCTCTGAGACGGAAAAAAACTTCACCAGCGCCATGTACACCCGCGCGGCGGTCAAGACCGGATTCATCTTCACCTACAACACCGAGGCGCAGTTCCGCCAGATCATGGACTACGCCGACGTGGACATCGAGGACCTGGCCCCCGTGACCGTGACGGCGGAGGAGGCCCGGGCCATGTGCGACGAGGTAGTGGACGCGCTGGACATCCCCCATATGGCCTTTTACGCCGCCGCGAAGAAGTACGGCGGCGGCCAGGAGGCGCCCCGGTGCTGCTGGGAGGTGCAGTACACCCGGGACCTGGGCGGCGTGCCCATCTCCTATTCCAGCATCGACACGGGCTTTTCCGAGGTGCCCGCGGAGGGGAAGATCGTCCAGGTCCCCTGGGAGAACGAGAAGCTGAACTTCTACGTGAACGACGACGGCATAGTGGGCATGTATTGGGCCGCCCCCTATGAGCTGGGCGAGACGGTCACGGAGGACGCGGCCCTTCTGCCCTTCGGGGACGTGATGGACATCTTTCAGAAAATGTTCGTGGTCAGCTACGACGATCAGGATATGGACGTGACCATCGACGCCATCCGCCTGGGCTATATGCGCGTCAGCGAGCAGGACAAGATCTACTCGGGCCTTCTTGTGCCCGTGTGGGACTTTTTCGGCTCCCGGTCGTGGACGCTGGGGACCGGCGAGCCCTATACCTTCTACGACCCAGACCAGAGCATGCTAACCATCAACGCCATCGACGGCACCATCATCGACCGGTCCTTGGGCTACTGAGGAGGTGCGGTCATGAAAAGGATACTTGTATTCCTGTTGGCCCTGGCGATGGTCCTCGCCGCCGGGTGCCAGAGGACGCCGGAGGCGTCCATCGTCACCGGCAAGAGCAGCGATGATCTCCTGGAAAAGGCATCTGCCGAAACGAGCGGGACCCTGGCCGAGAGGCTGGACGCGCCGGAGAGCTATCAGGGCAGCGTTTCCAGCGCCGACGGGAAGCTGAACGTGACCATCGACGCGACGGTCACCGTCCCAGAGGCGGACAGCGCACCCATTTTCCAGGTCACGCCTGGGACCATCACCCAGGCCCAGGCGGATGCGCTGATGGAAAAGCTGCCCCATAGCACCCTCTATTCCACCGAGCGGCAGCCCACGAAGGACGAGATCGAGGCGGAGCTGCTGGAGGCGAAGCAGGAACTGGCCCAGGGCCCCGCCGGGGACGACCCCCTCTATCAGACGGAAGGGCTGGAGGTCTGGCGGCAGAGCCGCCAGGACTATATCGACGCCCTGGAGGCAGAGTATGACGCGGCCCCGGAGACGGCGGAGCCCCGGCCCATCTCCGGCGTGTTCGCGGAAAACGCCGAGGGGCTCAGCGAGATATGGGGGGAGGCCGACGGTGAGGACGGCAGCCATGAGGAGCTGCGCATCGTCAACGGCCCCTTTGGTCAGGCGCTGTGCTATGCATTTTTCAGCCGGAACGCGGCCGACGATGGGCTGTCGCTGCTGTACGCGCCGGCGCAGGATATGGAGGATGTATTCAAGGTGGATATTACCCAGATCCCGGACGTCACGGTCACGGCAGAGCAGGCGCGCTCGCTGTGCGACGGCGTGTTCCGGGCGCTGGACATCGACGGCATGAGCTGCCGCTCTTTTCGGAAGATGTACAGCCAGCCCCAGCCCGGCGTTCCCGAGCGGTGCTGCTGGGAGCTGCACTATACCCGGGAACTGGGCGGCGTCCCCATCACCTATACCGACGACTCCTGGGTGGCCGTGACCATGACGCCGGGCGGGTCCTATCAGGCGCCCTGGCCCTATGAATCCATCGTTTTCTATGTCAATGACGACGGGATCGTGGGCATGAAGTGGCTCTCGCCCTACGAGATCGGCGACGCCGTCACGGCCGATTCCGCCCTGCTGGGCTTCGGCGATGTGATGGGCGTTTTCGAGAAGATGTATATCGTGGACAATGACGGCGCGGAGGAGGACGTGATTGTAAGCGACATCCGCCTTGGATATGCCCGCGTCCTGAAGCAGGACGAGACCGGCGTGGGACTGCTGGTGCCGGCGTGGGACTTCTTCGGGACCGTCACAGACGCCGGGGGCGCGGTCTTTGACGACCCGGACCGGAGCCTTCTCACAATAAATGCCATAGACGGCAGCATCATCGACAGGGCCGCCGGCTACTGACTTAAGAAAATCTTAAAATTTGCTTTGAAAAAAATCTCCCTCCTGGGGGATATTCCCTATGACGGATCGGCGCGCGGCCGTCTGAGGAGCATCCAATACCACGAACGCAGGAGGGAATGTCATGGAAAAGCGCATCACAGCCGCTTTGGCGGCTTTCCTATTGCTATTGAGCGGCTGCCAGGCCACGCCGGAAAAGGGCGTGGTGGCCAGCAAGGCGGACGGGGCCTTCGAGGCGGCGCTGGCGGATAAGGTCAGCCCCACCCTGGCCCCGGCGGCGGAGGAGCCTCCGGCCGCGGAGACAGCCCAGCCCACTGCCGCGCCGGCGGTCTATGAGGACAGCTTCGACGGGGCGCAGGAGGGCGTGTACTTCCACGTGAAGGTGGCGGAGCCCGCTGTGCCCGGTCCCATGCCCGTGCTGCGGGTCCGGCCCCTGGAACTTACAGGCGAGCTTGTCCGCAAGGTGGGCCAGGTGTTTTACGGCGACGCGCCCGTCACCGAGTACACCGGCCAGATGACGAAAGCCGAGCTGGAACAGGCCCTGCTGGAGGAGAAGCAGGAGTACGCCGACTGGCAGTATCGCATCGAGCAGGACCCCGCCATCGACGCGGACGATAGGGACTATGTGCGCCAGAGCTTTGAGGAGAACATCGCCCGCCTGGAGGAGAAATGCGCCTCCGCGCCGGAGACCATCGAGGAAAAGCCCCTGGACTGGCAGTTCCACGAGCAGAGCTATTATCCCGACTACTACGGCGTCCAGGACAACGGCGCCCTGTACCTCAAGGGACTGGGGGCGTATAACGGCGCACGCTACAGGCTGGACGCCGTCAAGCGGCTGGGGGACGATTACAAGGTCCAGAGTCTGTCGTTCTACCCCTATGTGCCCGAGGATATGCAGGACGCCTCCCAGGAGCCGTCCGAGCCGCCCCAGGTGGACATGGACGCCGCCAAGGAAACTGCCCTTGAGTTGGTCAACGCCATGGACATCGGCGAGTTCGCGGTGGTGCCGGACATCGCTATGGAGGCCGCCAGGGAGAATGTGGGCTTCGGCCCAAATACCGTGTGGCTCACGCCGGTATACGGCGGCGTGCCCCTGACCTATCATTTCGGCGGCTTCAATGTGGCTGGCGGGTCCGGCGATGATTATGCCACCACCTACGGCTACGAGAACATGAGCTTCAGCTTTGACGAATCCGGCGTGACCGGCTTCACCTGGGAGGATATGCACCAGGTGGTGGAGACTGAGAACGAAAACGTACAGCTTTTGCCCTTCGCCGACGTGCTGGCCGCCGCGGAGGACCAGCTGCGGATGCTGGATATGGACTATACCTTCACCCGCATAGAGGACACGATCCTGTCCGTGGAGGTGACGGATGTATCGTTGGGCATGAGCCGCATACGGATGAAGGACAGCGCCACGGACTACTACGTCACGCCCACCTATACCTTCTACGGGACTGGCACCACCTGCGACATGGACGGCGAGCCCCTCCGTATCCCCGTCTATGACGACGGGGGCAACGATACCGGCCAGACCCAGATCTACGCGCAGGTGAGGGAGCTGGTGGTCATCAACGCCGTGGACGGCACCGTCATCGACGTGAGAAAGGGCTACTGACGTCACAGCCTGGGCCCCCTTTGCGATATTCATAGCGAGCATCACAAAGGAGGTCACATCCATGAGACGCATCGTACTTGTTCTCTTATCCCTTCTGTTCGCCCTCTCCGGCTGCCAGAGGACCCCGGCGCAGGCCGTGGTGGCCAGCAAGAACGACGGGACCTTTGAGGCGGCCCTGCACAGCGCCGTGAGCCCCACCCTGGCCCCCGCCCCGGCGGCGGAGGCCGCGGCCGCGCCCACCGCCGCGCCGGTCGTTCACACCGACAGCTTCATGAACGCCGCCGGGGACATCTCCATCGACATGGCCCTGACGGAACCCGCCGCCGGCCCCATGCCGGTGCTGCAGGCCCGGCCCCTGGAGTTCACCGGCCAGCAGGCGGAATCGATCGCCCGGGCCCTTTTCGGCGACGGGCCCATTTATGAGTACACCCAGGAGATGACGAAGGCCCAGATCGAGCAGGCCATTCTGGCCGACCGGCAGTTCATCTCCGACTGGGACGGCATGCTCGCCTACTACGGCGGCGACGAGGCCATGGCCCAGGCCGTGAAGGAGGACTTTGAAGGGCGCATCGCCGCTTTGGAGGCGGCCTGGGAGGCCGCCTCCGACGATGTCGAGCCGGCGCCCTGCGCATGGGAATTCCACTCCCAGGACTATTATCAGTCCCCGGAAATGGCCGCCTCCTTCCAGGACGAGGGCCACCGGTACATCATGGCGTCTGCCACACTGGACGGCATACCCTGGACCTTCTCAGTCTGCAACCGGGAGGGGACCGATTACCGGATCCACAACATCGCCGCCTTCCCGGACGAGCGCACCGCGGATCAGGAGCAGACCGCTTCCGGCGGCCCCGGGATGGACGCCGGGGCCATGAAGGCATGGGCGCTGGCGACGGCGGAGAAGATGGATATGGGCTCCTGGGCCCTGGTATCGGACGAGGCCGCGGAGGCCGTCGGTTTTGGCGGCGGGGAGGACTGGTACAAGGTGATCCTGACCCGGACCTATGAGGGGGCCCAAGCTGCCCCTTTCTCTGATGCACCGGCGGCCGATGAGCAGTACGCTCCCAGCTACGGCGGGGAGAATATGCTCTTTGAGTTTTATAAGGGGCACTTCGCCGCCTTCTGGTACAGCAGCGCCACCCAGGCCGTGAGCACGGTCAACGCCGGCGTGCCGCTCCTGCCTTTCGCCGATGTTCTGGACCGGGCGAAGGAACAGATGAAGATGGTGACCATGGACAATATCCTCTACGGCGGGGACGACGTGCGCATCGCGGCAGACACCGTGGAGCTGGGCCTTGTGTCCACCCCCATGAAGGACAACGCCACGGACTTCTACCTTGTCCCGGCCTATATCTTCTACGGCACCGCCGCTGCCCATGAGCCGGACGGCTCGGTCTCCATGATCCAGTGGATGGACAACACGGGCAGCGTGGCGGGGGAGGAGCCGGCCGAGAGCAAGGTGCTCCTGGCGGTGATCAACGCTGTGGACGGCACCGCTATGGCCGCGCGTATGGGCGACTGACATTTGTCACGGTCCCGGCGGCAGGCGCGTTATTGAAAGTGAAGATCGAAAAGGAGGTCAGGACCATGACCAGAAGGATCGTCACTTTACTTCTCGCGCTTGTACTGCTGGCTTTGGGCGGCTGTCAGGCCACGCCGGAAAAGGGCGTGGTGGCCAGCAAAGCGGGCGGGGCCTTTGAGGCGGCGCTGGCGGACAAGGTCAGCCCCACCCTGGCCCCGGCGGCGGAACAGACGACCGCGCCGGCGGTCTATGAGGACAGCTTCGACAGCCAGCAGGGCGGCAGCGTGCGCTTTCACGTGAAGGTGACGGAGCCGGCTATCCCCGGCCCTATGCAGGTTTTGCGGGTCCGGCCCCTGGAGCTGGACGGAGAGATAGTCCGCAAGGCCGCCCAGGCGCTTTTCGGCGGCGAGCCCCTCACCGAGTACACCGGCCAGATGACCCGCGCAGAGCTGGAGAAAGCGCTGCTGGCGGAAAAGCAGGCGTACGCCGACTGGCAGTACCGGATCGAACAAAACCCTCTCCAGGATGCGGACGACCGGGACTATGTGCGCCAGAGCTATGAGCAGAGCATCGCCCGCCTGGAGGAGGCATGCGCCGCCGCGCCGGAGACCGTGGAGCGAAAGCCCCTGGACTGGCAATTCCACGACCAGAGCTACTATGCAGACTACTACGGCGTCCAGGACGACGGCCGCCAATATCTCCGGTGCCTGGGCCGGTATAACGGCGCGGACTATATGCTGGACGCCCTCAAACGGCTGGGGGACGATTACAAGGTCCAGAGGCTGTCGTTCTATCCCTATGTGCCCGAGGCCATGCTGGCGGACATCGTCACGGAGCAGGCCGAGCCGCCTCAGGTGGACATGGACGACGCCAGGGCCGAGGCCGTGGAGATAGCCAACGCCCTGGGCGTGGGCACATTCGCTGCGGTGCCGGACATCGCCATGGAGGCCGCCAGGGAAAATATAGACTTCGGCCCCAACGCCGTGGTCCTCACGCCCACCTATAACGGCGTGCCCCTCACGTACCACTTCGGCGGCTTCAACGTGGCCTCCAAGACCGGCGACGCCTACGCCTCCACCTACGGCTATGAGGATATGAGCTTCAGCTTCGACGAAAGCGGCATGACAAGCTTCACCTGGGAGAACATGCACCAGGTGGCGGAGACCGTGAACGAAAACGTGGCTCTTTTGCCCTTCGCCGACATCCTCTCCGCCGCCGAGGACCAGATGCGGATCATGGATCTGGAGCGCAAGGGGCTGCTGTCCCAGAGCTCCATCCTGTCCATCGAGGTGACGGATGTGATATTGGGCATGAGCCGCATACGGGTAAAGGACAGCGCCACGGACTATTACATCACCCCCACCTATACCTTCTACGGCACCGCCATCCACTGCGACGAAAACGGCCGGCCCGTCCGTTACCCCGTCTTTGACGACGCGGGCAATGTGACCGGCGAGGCGGAGGCCTCCGCGCAGACCACGGAGCTGGTTGTGATCAACGCCGTGGACGGCACCGCTATCGACGTGATAAAGGGATATTGAGCAGGCGTGCCCGTCGATTTAAAAAACTTAAGAAAAACTTAAGAAAAATGATGCAGGGCGTATACAGCCGGAACCTATAATGAGCAAAATAGGATCATATGCCCATCAAAGAGGAGGCATCATCTTCTATGAAAAAGTGTATTGCACTGATGATGGCGGCCCTGTTTCTATTGAGCGGCTGCCAGGCAACGCCAGAGCAAGGCATCGTGACAAGCAAGAATGATGGATCGCTTGAGTCTGCTATATATGATGGTGCGAAACAAACTGAAAACGTTACACCACCCGCTCAAAAAACGCATACTTATCATGAGAGCTTATTAAGTGCAGGCGGGGATGTGAGCTTTTCTATTGATTTGGAAGAGCCCGATGTGGTTGAGAACATACCTGTTATAAGGGCAGTTCCTCACAGCTTCGCATCCGAGGAAGCCAAGCAGTTCGCGCAGGCTCTATTTCAAGATGAAAACATCCTTGAAAACGCATTTGAAGATACAGATACATTGGATAAGAAGGATATAGAAGAAAAGATACTTGAACTTAAACAGCACATCGGCGACCGTGCGGCATTGGTGGCGTATTATAGCGGAAATGAGGATATAGCGGACAGAGTGACTGCGGAATATGAGAGCCAAATCGAACGGTATGAACAACTGTATGAAACCGCGCCGGAATCGGTGGAGGAAACTCTTTGCGATTGGGTCTTTCACCCTCAATCTTATTACGATGATCCTGGCAGCGACTATGCTTCCGTAGAGGATGGTTATGATGGACTGCAATGTATAAAGGCAAAGATCAATGCTGAAAATGACGAGTATTGCTTTAATGTGTATAATCGCGCAGAAACAGATTATCAGACGCATTATATACATATGTACATGAAGGAAGAAGATGTATCGAGTGCCGAACTCTACAGCAGCGAGGCGCCCACAGCGGACATTATAGCTGACCACATATCGCTGGCGGAAGATATGCTGGATAGAATGGACATAGGTGATTGGGTCATCCGTTCAGTAGATCCGATGGAGTGGGAAGATTATTTGACGGAGATGATGTTATACAAGACCGAGATTTATGCTTGTCCTGCATTTAGTAGCATTGCTGTATTGGATCAAGGCACGATGCGCCTGGGCACTGAAGCAGATTACGCACCCGTCTATCCCAAAACACTCATAAGGTTCGTTTTCAGCGGAGATAAGCTAATGGCATTTGAGTATACTTCTCCGATAGATATAGTACAGGTCGAAAACGATGATGTGCAGTTGATGCCATTTGATACTGTCATGGAGAAACTGAAAACATATCTCCGCACATTTGAGGCAGATACGCTTTCACAGAATATTCATGTAAAACGTGTGGAGTTAGCACTCAATTGCGTTCAGATAAAAGACCGCACCTTTGAGTTTTATCTGGTGCCATCCTATGCGTTTTATGTCTCAATACCTGTCGTGCCTTCAGAACAGAATGAACCGGCAATGGCAGATGTACCAACCCCACTTGTTGTCATCAATGCGGTAGATGGCAGTATCATATAAACAGCCATAACGATAGAAAGTACAGGAGAACGCATGAGAAACACCGTTTTATCCAGCGTCCGGCAGAGCGTGTGCTCCGCCCGGTTCTGGCTGGGCGCGGTGTTTATCGCGGCGGTGCTGTTTCTCACCAGCATGGACGCCGTGACGGAGGCCCTTCGGGCGGATAAGCCCCTGGCCTATGGGTACCACGGGGACTTCATACTGAAAGCTCTGGAGGGGGACGGGCTCACCATCTGCCTGCCCATTGTGTGCGCGCTGCCCTACGCCGCCAGCTTCGTAGACGACGTGAAGACGAACTTTTTGAGGCTCTACATCTCCCGCACCAGCTTCCGGGGCTATATCCTGGGCAGGACCGCCGGCTGCCTCGTGTCCGGCGGCCTTGTCATCGTGCTGGGCCTTTGGCTTGCCTACGGCGTCTCTGCGGCGCTGTTCACGCCATTGGAGGGCCCGCTGGACCCGGACGCGCCGGACCCGGCATATACCATGACCCTTTTGCGAAACTGCGGCCTCATCTTCCTGTCCGGGGGATTCTGGTCCCTGTTCGGTATGACCATGAGCGCCTTTATGGCCAGCCGCTATATCGCCTACGCCGCGCCGTTCATCTTTTACTATGTGCTTATCATCCTCTGCGAGCGGTATTTCACCTCGCTCTATGTGGTCTATCCCAAGGCGTGGCTTTCCCCCGGGGAGGAGTGGGCCATGGGCCGGTGGGGCCCGGCGCTGGTTATATTGGAGCTGATCGCTGTGACGGTCCTGTGCTTCGGGGCCGCGGTGAGAAAGAGGGTGCGGGGGCTATGAGAGCAACGCGGCAGATCATGACCGTGGCAGTATACGATTTCCGTCAGTGGCGGCGCAATCCCCGGATAGCTGTGACCTTTGCCCTGGCGTTTATATTGAGTTTCCTTTTGAGCGATAAGGCGGTGAACTTCGCCGTGGCCCACAAGACCACCATGCAGCTTGCCGAGCCCTTCATCTGGACATTCGGGGACAGCAGCTCCATATTGCTCATATCCCTGCTGCTCATCCTGCTTTTCTCGGATATGCCCTTTCTGTCCTCCGGGACGCCCTTTTTCCTCATGCGGATAGACCGCGCCAAGTGGATCACGGGCCAGTTTGTCTATACGGTGCTGGCGACGGCGCTTTTTCTCCTGTTCGTGCTGGCCTCCACCATTGCGGTCAGCGTCCGCCAATCCTACATAGGCGACGTGTGGAGCGAGACGGCGGCCATCCTGGGCTACTCCGGCGCAGGGGAGGAGATCGCGCTCCCGGCACTGGTCAAGACCCTGGAAATGAGCTTTCCCTATCGGTGCATGGGGACCATCTTCGGCCTTATGCTGTGCTATTCCGTGGTGATGGTGTTCATCATGCTGGTGTTCAACCT
>CANRMG010000035.1 GCA_947631675.1 uncultured Oscillospiraceae bacterium | reverse complement strand
TGGGCAGGCCCCAGCGGCGCTGGCGGCTGATGCACCAGTCCGCCCGCTCCCGGATCATGCTCTCCATCCGGTCCGCGCCCCATTCGGGGTTCCACTGGACCTTGCGGGCGGCCCGCACCGCGTCCTCTTTAAAGGCGTCCACGGAGCAGAACCACTGGTCCGTAGCCCGGAAGATGATGGGGTTCTTGCACCGCCAGCAGTGGGGGTAGGAGTGGGTGATGTCCTCGGAGGCCAGGATGGCATTGCAGGCCACAAGGTCCGCGAAGATGGGCTCGTGGGCCTTCAGCACGCTGAGACCCTCATACTTTCCGGCGTCCGCGGTGAAGCGGCCGGTGTCGTCCACGTTGACCACCAGGTCCTTCCCGGAGGGGATCTGGGGGTACTTCTGGCAGACGAAGAAGTCGTCGGCGCCGTAGGCCGGGGCGGTGTGCACGCAGCCGGTGCCGGCGTCCAGGGTGACGTGGTCGCCCAGGATCACAAGGCTCGTCTGGTCAAAGAGGGGGTGCTGGGCGGTCATGAGCTCCAGCTCCGCGCCCTTGAAGGTGGCCAGGACTTCCTTCACTTCCAGGCCGGCCTTCTGGAGCACGGCCTCCGCCAGCTCCCTGGCCATGATATAGACCTCGCCGTTGGAGGCGCGGGTCAGGGTATAGTCATAGGCGGGGTTCAGGCAGATGGCCAGGTTCCCCGGGATGGTCCAGGTGGTGGTGGTCCAGATCACGAAGTAGATATTGTCCAGCGGCTCGATGGCGCTCAGTTTTCCCAAGTCGTCCTTCACGCGGAACTTCACGAAGATGGTGGTGACGGGGTCGTCGGCGTATTCGATCTCCGCCTCGGCCAGGGCCGTCTCGTCCTTGGGGCACCAGTAGACGGGCTTTTTGCCCTTGTAGATATAGCCCTTCTCATACATCTGGCCGAAGACCTTTACCTCCCGGGCCTCGAACTTGGGGTCCATGGTCCGGTAGGGATGCTCCCAGTCGCCCACGACGCCCAGGCGCTTGAAGCCCTGGCGCTGCACGTCCAGATAGTGCTCGGCGTAGGCGTGGCAGGCGGTGCGGAACTCGGACACGCTCATGGCCTTGTGGTTGAGCTTCTGCTCCTTGATGATGGCCGACTCGATGGGCATGCCGTGGTTGTCCCAGCCGGGGGTATAGGGCACCTGGAAGCCCGCCATGGACTTGTAGCGGTTGATGAAGTCCTTCAGGCACTTATTCAAGGCCGTGCCCATGTGGAGGTTGCCGTTGGAGAACGGGGGGCCGTCGTGCAGGACGAAAAGGGGCCGGCCCTCGTTCTTCTTGAGCATCTCGTGGTAAAGGTCCAGCTCATCCCAGGCCTTGAGCATATCCGGCTCACGCTTGGGAAGGCCCGCGCGCATGGGGAAATCTGTCTTGGGAAGGTTTACGGTGGCGTTGAAATCGGTGGGCATGTCTCTACTCTCCAAAGGCTAAATATAGTTTGCAAGGGCGGAGCTTTCTGCTCCGCCCTGAGAAATTCTCCGATCAGATGTCGTCGTCGAAGCTGAAATCGTCAAAGCTGCGCTTTCTCTTCTTGTTCCTCTTGTCCCGGCCAAACAGGCGGGTGGGCTCGTCGGCCTCCTCCGGTTCCTGGGGCTCGGCCTCCTCCGGCTCCTGGGGCTCCTCCTCCGGTTCGGGCTCCGGCTCGTCCAGGGCGGCCTCCGCGGCGGAGGCGGCGATGGACCGGACGGTCTCAGCCACGTCCACGGGCTTGGCCGGACCGGGCTCTTCCGGCTCCTCAGGGGCGGGCTCGGCCTCCTCGGCCTTGGGCTCCTCGCCGCCGATGAGCTGCATCTGGCTCAGCTTGTCGTAGAACTCGATCTGCTTCTGGCAGACGGTGCGCATGTGGTCAAAGAAGCGGTTGGTGGCCTTCTTGGCCTCCTCCAGCTTCGCCGCCTCGTTGGCCATGCCGTCGGCGGTCTCCCGGGTCAGCTTGTTGGCGTAATCCTGGGCGTCGGCCAGGATGGCGTCGGCCTTCTCCTTGGCGTCGGATTCTATCTGGGCGCTGAGCTTCTGGGCGGAGAGGAGGGCCAGCCGCATGGAGTCCTCGGTCTGGCGGTATTCGTCTACCTTCTGCACCAGCATCTTCATCTTGCTCTTCAGGGCGGCGTTTTCCTTGCTCATGGCGGCGAAGTCCTCGGCCATCTCGTCGAGAAACTCGTCCACCTGCTCCATATTATAGCCCTTGCCGGCCCGCTCGAATGCTTTCTCTTGGATGTCCTGCGCTGTGATCATATCCTAAACCCTGTCCTTTCTCTATGTTGAAGCGATAGGTCAAATGTATACGCCGTTGTTCTCCAGCTCGTCGATCAGGTCGCCCATGATGTCCACGTTGAAGGGGGTGATGATGTATGTATTGATGGCGACCTTCTTGATCTTGCCGTCGTTGGCGTAGGCCACGCCGGACAGAAAGTCCACGAGCCTGCGGGCCACGTCCTTGTTGGTGGTCTCCAGGTTCATGACGACGGTGCGCTTTTCCCGCAGATGGTCCGCGATCTCCGCGGCCTGCTCGAAGCGCTCGGGCTTGCTGAGGACCACCTGCACGGCGGTGGTGGTATGGATGTTCACGACCTTGTTGTCTTTTTTTGGCGTGGTGCGCTCCTCAAAGACAGGGGCTTCCACATCGTCGAAGGGATTGCGGTGCTCCTGACGCTCGGCCCGCTCCTGACGGTCTGTGCGGGGCACGACGATGGTGGGATCGTCATCCTCGCCCTGCACGCCCTCGCCGCCGAAGAAATCGTCCTCGTCGTCATAGGGCTTCGTCAGTTTTTTCAGTTCATCCAAAAAACCCATGGTGGTGTGCCTCCTGCTTCATACGTTCGTTTTTTGCGAATAATCCCGGGGACCGAATATGAGCGAGCCTATCCTCACCATATTGGCGCCCTGCCGGATGGCGTCTTCGTAGTCGTCCGACATACCCATGGACAGAAAATCCATGGATACATTATCGTATTTTTTTTGTCCATTGTCAATATAAAGGTGTGCCATCGGCTCAAAATAGGCCCTGGAACATTCTGCCGGCGGGATGGCCATAAGGCCCCGGACGCGGACGCCCGCCGTCATGGCGGCGGCCTCCAGCAGGGAGGGAAGCTCCTCTGGAAGACACCCGGACTTGCCGGGCTCCCGGCCGATGTTGACCTCCAAAAGCACGTCCTGGACCGCGCCCAGAGACGCGGCCCGCTTCCCGATGGCGGCCAGGAGCATCGCGGAATCCACGGACTGTATAAGGTCCACCTTCCCGGCCACGTATTTCACCTTATTCGCCTGGAGCCCGCCGATGATGTGCACCTGGGCGCCCTCGTAGGCCCCCTGGGCGCTCTTTTCCCGGTACTCCTGGACGTAGTTCTCGCCCACGGCGGGAAGACCGGCCCGGATGGCCTCACGAACGAGGTCGGCGCTCTTCGTCTTGGCCGCGCCTACAAGGGTGATATGCCGGCCGCCGGCCGCTTTTTCGATGTTCTCCCGAACGATGTCCAGACGCTGCTGCAGGGTAAGCTCCATTTTTGATCGCCTCACGAAAAGACCCGGCCGTTATAAAGATCCCTGGCCCGGATGATGACCTCGTTGCCCTCCCGGAGGGCGTCGTCGCCCTCGCTGGACAGAAGGCAGTATTCCTCCCCGGCGAACACCATGTTCACCAGCTTCCGCTCGGCCTGCATGCCGGTCATGGTGAACACGCAGAGCCTATCCTGGCTGTCCGGGTCCTCCGGGTCGTATTCATAATAGTTGGCCATGGCCAGCTCCTGGCCGCCCGCTGTCACGGTGCCGCCGCCGGCGGAGGTGTCAGGGCCCTCCTGCTCCGGGTCCCAGGGCCAGCAGAACACCACCAGCCGCCGCTTGGGCCGGGTGTCCTCCTCGCTGCCGGGCTCGATCCCCAGGGGCAGGTCGCCGTAGCGGCTGGCGGAGCCGATCTCCGAGACGAAGGCGTCGTATGTGCCCTCGCCCAGGGAGAGGGTGACGGACTGGCCCTCCGAGAGGGAGGCGCCGTCCGTGTCGGACAGGTATCCGGCGTAATAGCGGTAAAGGCCCGTCAGGGGCACCCGCAGGCCCGTGAAGTCCTCGTAGACCAGCTCCGCGTGCACCGCCCGCACCGCCAGCATGTCCGTCATGCCCTTGTCGATGCGGAACAGCACCACCTGCTCGTCCCCCTCGGCCCGGCCCACGTATTCCACCTCCGCGTCTAGGGTGCCGCTGTAGTACCGGCCGAAGGAGAGCTTCCCCTTCATGCCGGGCAGCAGGTCCCGGCCGTATTCCCGGGGGATGATGCCCACGTAGTACCACTCATAGGAGGTAATGAGCTTGCCCAGAGAGCTGTTGTCCACCACCCGGTCCGCGGCGATCAGCTCCCGCAGCTCGCTGGGGGTCAGGTCCTGGGCATAGGAGGGGTCCACGCCCTCATAGCCGTCCACCACTGAGGAGAAGGTGCCGCTCTGGCTGACGGCGATGACCTGGGTGTCGCCGGCGCTGGTGCGCCGCAGCTCGTCGTATTCCGCCTGCAGCTGCTGCAGGTATTCCTCGGAGGCGGTGGTGCCGCTGTCGGAGGGGAAGATGAGCCCGGCCAGGGTCCCGGAGCGGGTGTCCACCTCGGTCAGGTCCCCGCCCCGCAGGCAGCCGGACAGACCCATGAGGGCGCTGTAGATGGACTGCTCCCGGCTGCCGGCGGCCTGGGTGGCGCCGGTGCCGTTCAATGACGCCGTCACGTCCGCGATCTCCCGGTCCAGCAGCCGCAGCCGGGAGGCCCGCTCCAGGGCCTCCTCCGAGCTGTAGGCCACGGCCACCTCCTGGCCGGCGGCCACCTTGGACCCGTCGGCGGCGGTCACGTCTATGTACTGCTCCTTGCTGTTGATGAGAAGCTCATTTCGTATCACCAGGCCGCTCATGGGCGCGGACTCGCTCATGGAGGCCGTCACGGTCAGGGCGGTCCGCACCGGGTTGGAGGCCCGGTGGACGATGTACACGGTCAGATAGGCCGCCAGCGCTATGAACACCAGAAGAGAGGTGATCTTTATGAGGGCGTCGGTCTTTTTCAAGTGAGGGTCGTGTCCTCCGTCGTCAGGTCTATGGCGCGGGCCGGGGCGATGGTGGAGATAGCGTGCTTATAGATCATCTGCTGCTTGCCGTCGGAGTCCACGAACACCACGAAGGAGTCGAACCCCCGGACCGTGCCCCGCAGCTGGAAGCCGTTGACGAGGAACACGGTCACCAGGATCCGCTCCCGGCGCGCCTGATTCAAAAATGCGTCCTGAAGATCTCTTGTTTTCTGCATCTTTTCCGTCCCTTCCGGGGCGGAAATTTTGGTTGACAATAATTGTATCATATTCCGCCGCCCCGTAAAATAGTGATTTTGTACAAATTCCGTTGTACAGCGCCTATATTACGGCTTTTTGAGGGGCGAATGGAGTCGGACGGCGTCGAGTCTATGATTTAAACTGCCCGGCGGCGAAGGCCTCCGCCAGACCCCGGGCGGCATCGTCCAGCGCGGCCCGGTCGGGCTCGGCCTCCCAGCGCAGCCATTGTACGTCCGAGCGGCTCCTGAGCCAGGTGAGCTGGCGCTTTGCGTACCGCCGGGAGGCCCGGCACACCGCGTCTATGGCCTCCGGCAGGGTGCATTGGCCGGCCAGATACTGGGCCACCTCCTTGTAGCCGATGGCCTGCATGGCGGTGGATTCCGGGCTCAGGCCAGCGGACAGGAGGTTCTTTACCTCCTCTACCAGCCCGGCGTCGAACATGGCCTTGGCCCGGCGGTCGATGCGGTCATAGAGGACCTGCCGGTCGGCAAAGTCCAGGGCGACGGTGTACGCCTCATATCGGGGCGGGACGGCTTTCGACTGCTCGTCGTGCCAGGTGATGGGCTTTCCCGTGAGGGCGTATACCTCCCAGGCCCGCACCAGCCGCTTTTTGTCCCGGGGGTGGAGGAGCTGTGCCCTGGCCGGGTCCACCGCGGCCAGCTTCTCCCGGAAGACCTCGCCGCCCAGGGCGTCATATTCTCTCTCGATGGCCCGGCGGGTATCCGGGTCCGAGGGGGCGGCGGCATAGTCCGTGCCCCGGACGAGGCCGTCGATATAGAGGCCCGTGCCGCCCACCACGATGGGCTGTCTGCCCCGGGCCAGGATGTCATCGGCGCAGGCCGCGGCCATTTGGGCATATCTGGCGGCGGAGAAGCGCTCCGCCGGGTCCGCCGCGTCCAGCATGTGGTGGGGCACGCCCTCCATCTCATCGGCGGTGGGCTTGGCGGTGCCGATGTCCATGCCCCGGTAGATCTGCATGGAGTCGGCGGAGATGACCTCCCCGTTTAACAGCTTTGCCAGCGCCACCCCCAGGGCGGTCTTGCCCGTGGCGGTGGGGCCGGTGATGATGAGCAAACGGTCCATAGTCACTGTATCCGGCCGAACTGCCGGTCCAGCTCCTTTTTGGTGAGCGTCACGGCCACGGGCCGGCCGTGGGGGCAGTATTTGATCTGGCCGGAGGCCACCTTTTCCGCTAGGACCTGCAGCTCCAGGGGGTCGGTGTCCCAGCCCGCCTTCACCGCGGCCTTGCAGGCGATGGTCTGCAGGATCCCGTCCCGGGCCAGGTCCTTCCCGCCGGTGCGGAGCTTTTCGCATATCTCCTCCAGGGCGGGGACGGTCTGGGCCGGGTCCATGCCCTCCGGCACGGCCCGGATCACCACGTCCTCGTCCCCGTAGGGCTCCCACTCAAAGCCCATGTCCCGGAGGAGCTCTTCGTTTTCCGTCAGCGCCTCCCGGTCCTCCGGGCCGGGCCGCCAGGTCAGGGGCTCCAGAAGGGATTGGGCCATGATCTCATGGCCCTGGGCCTTCAGCCTATCGAAATTCATCCGCTCGTGGGCGGCGTGTTTGTCGATGAGATATATCTTCTCCCCCTGCTCGGCCACGATGTAGGTGCGCAGCACCTCCCCCGCCACCCGGACGGGGACATCCTCTGTCTTGGCCGCGGGCGCGGGGGCAGGGGCCGGCTCTGCCGCAGGCGTAGGCGTGGGCGCTTTGCGCACAGGCGCCTCATAGGCCGGCCGGCGGGTGGGCGCCGGGGCGGGCCGGGGGGCATAGACCACCGACGCGCCGGTGCCGTAGCCGTGGCGGGGGCTGTGCAGGTCCATGGTCATCTGCCGGGGCGGCTCCTTTTTGGGCGTTTCCTGCCGGGGCGGGTCCTGAGGGGCGAGCTTCTTCTCCGTGGATTTGGAGAGGCTCATCTGCAGGGTGTCCCGCTCCCCCTGCAGGGCACTGACGCAGCTATAATATACCGCGTCGAACACCCGCTTTTCTGAGGAGAATTTGACCTCGTTTTTCGTGGGGTGGACGTTCACGTCCACCGCCCCGGGGCTCAGGGTGATGTAAAGGGCGCAGGCGGGGAACTTCCCCACCATCAGGGTGTTTTTATAGGCCTGCTCCAGGGCGGCCTGGAGGCTCTGGGAGCGGATGGCGCGGCCGTTTACGAAAAAAAACTGCGTCGCCCGGTTGCCCCGGCCGGCGGCGGGGGAGCTTATGAATCCGGTCACCGCCACGCCTTCGTTCTCCCCCTCCGCGGGGAGCATGGAAAGGGCCGTGTCCCGGCCCAGTATGGCGTACAGGGCCGATGCGGGGCGGCCGTCCCCGGGGGTGAAGAATTCTTCCTTCTCGTCCTTTATGCACCGGATGGACACGTCCGGCCGGCCCAGGGCCACCCGGGCCGCCTGCTGGACGCAGAAAGCCCCCTCCGCCCGGTCGGACTTCATGAATTTGAGGCGCGCGGGGGTGTTGTAGAAGATGTCCCGGACGGTGAACACGGTGCCCTTGGGGCAGCCCGCGGCGTGCATATCCTGGATGTCTCCGGCCTCCACGGACACGTAGGTGCCCTCGCTGTCCTGGGGCCGGCGGGTCAGAAGCTCCACCCGGCTCACGGCGGAGATGGCCGCCAGCGCCTCGCCCCGGAAGCCCATGGTCTCGATGGCCTCCAGGCCGTGCTCGTCGTGGAGCTTCGAGGTGGCGTGGCGCAGAAAGCAGTTGCCCGCGTCGTCCGGGGCCATGCCGCAGCCGTCGTCGGTGACGCGCATATAAGTGGCCCCGCCGCCGGAAAGCTCCACGGTCACGTTTTTCGCCCCGGCGTCCAGGGCATTCTCCATGAGCTCCTTCACCACGCTGCCGGGCCGCTCTACCACCTCGCCGGCGGCGATCATGTCCGCCACGTGGGGGGAGAGAAGGTTGATGACTGCCATAGCCGTTCTCCTTCGCATATGCTACACTTTTCGTTGATTATACCACAGAAAAATGTTAATATAAAGTGCCATGTAATCAAGAACCCAGTGCCAGGGCGGCCTCGCCTGGTAGTATGCCTACTGCTAAAGTTCGCTTCGCTCACCAACCGCATTCGGCACACTGCCGGTTCTCGCCGCCCGTCGGCAGGCATATAAGGAGAGTTTTATGTACCAGCGCCGGGAGATCACCACCCAGGAACGGCTCCAGCAGGAGCAGTACTGCCAGAAAATAAAAACGCTCATCGCCCACCGGCCCCACTATGCCCTGGTGGACACCTACGGCTGCCAGCAGAACGAGTCCGACAGCGAGATACTGCGGGGCTGGCTCGTCCAGTGCGGCTATGAGCTGACGAGGGACGAGGACAGAGCCGACCTCATCGCCGTGAACACCTGCGCCGTGCGGGAGCACGCGGAAAAGCGGGTGCTGGGCAATGTGGGCGCCCTGAACCACAAAAAGGCGAAGAATCCCGACCTCATCGTGTGCGTGGGCGGGTGCATGACCCAGCAGGAGACCATGCGGGAGAAGATCAAAAACTCCTATCAGGTGGTGGACCTGGTGTTTGGCCCCCACGAGGTGTGGCAGTTCCCGGAGCTGCTCTTATCCGTCATGGAGCGGCGGCACCGACGGGGCGGAAAGCGCCGGCTCATCGCCGCGGCGCCTTCGGAGGGCGTGGTGGCGGAAGCTTTGCCCCGGGAGCGGGACAGCGCCGTGAAGGCGTGGCTTTCCATCATGAACGGCTGCGACAACTTCTGCTCCTACTGCATCGTGCCCTACGTCCGGGGCCGGGAGCGGAGCCGCCGCCCGGCGGACATCCTCGCCGAGGCGAAGGCACTGGTAGCGGCGGGATATAAGGACATCACCCTCCTGGGCCAGAACGTGAACAGCTACGGCAAGGGCCTGGAAGAGGGCGTGGACTTCCCGGACCTGCTGGCAGAGCTTGACAAGATACCCGGCGACTATGTGCTGCGGTTCATGACCAGCCACCCCAAGGACGCCACGGAAAAGCTCTTCAAGGTCATGGGCCAGAGCCGGCACTGCGCCCACCACATCCACCTGCCCCTCCAGTCCGGCTCGGACCGGATACTCAAGGAGATGAACCGGCACTACGATAGGGCGGCGTATCTGGAAAAGGTGGCCGCGGCGCGGAGATACATGCCGGACCTGGTGCTGACCACGGACATCATCGTGGGCTTCCCCGGGGAGACCGAGGAAGATTTCAACGACACTCTCTCCCTTGTGGAGGAGGTAAAGTACGACGCCATGTTCACCTTCATCTTCTCCCCCCGCACCGGCACCCCGGCGGCGAAGATGCCGGACCCGGTGACCCGGGCGGAGAAGCAGGTGTGGTTCGACAAGCTCCTGGACCTATCCAACCGCATATCCGGGGAGAAGCACGCCGCCTATGTGGGCCAGACGGTGCGGGTGCTGGTGGACGGCGAGACGGGGCAGACGCCCTATAACCTCTCCAGCCGTACCAAGGGCGGCCGGCTGGTGCACCTCAATGGGGACCCGGCCCTGGTGGGGCAGTTCATGGACGTGAAGATCACCGACAGCACCACATGGGCGCTGTATGGAGAGCTGGCATGATACGAAAAGCAACACGAAAAGACACAGATGCCGTAACGGCGCTGTATGCCGCCGTCCACGACGCCGAGGAGGCGGGTCTGACCACCACCGGGTGGAAGCGGGCCATCTACCCCACCCGAGCCACGGCGGAGGCGGCCCTTTCCCGGGACGACCTGTACGTGCTGGAGGAGGACGGCGCCATCCTGGGCACCGGGGTCATCAACCAGATACAAGTGGACGTGTACGCCGGGGCGCCCTGGCGGTACCCCGCCCGGGACGCAGAGGTCATGGTGCTGCACACCCTGGCCATCCACCCCGCCGGCCGTGGCCGGGGGCTGGCCACCGCCTTCGTCCGGTACTATGAGGACTTCGCCCGGGCCCACGGGTGCCCATATCTTCGCATCGACACCAATGAGCGCAACGCCGCCGCCAGAAGACTGTACCATAAGCTGGGCTATGAGGAGATCTCCGTGGCCCCCTGCACCTTCAACGGCCTGGAGGGGATACGGCTGATGCTGCTGGAAAAGCGGCTGGAGGGGTGAGCATGGACGATAGATCGCCGTGGCTGGACTGGGCGGTGGAGCTGCAGGCCCTGGCCCAGGCGGGATTGGAATACACGGACAACCGGTTCGACGTGGAGCGCTATGAGCGCATCCGGGCCATCGCGGCGGAGATGGTGGCCTATAAGGCGGACATCTCCCCGGAGAAGGTGAAGGACCTTTTCTGCGGCGAGAAGGGCTACCAGACGCCGAAGCTGGACACCCGGGCGGCCATCTTCCGGGACGGAAAGATCCTGCTGGTCCGGGAGCTGGACGGCAGCTGGTCCCTGCCCGGCGGCTGGGTGGACGCGGGCCTCTCCATAGGGGAGGGCACGGTGAAGGAAGTGAAGGAGGAGGCGGGGCTGGACGCCGTGGCCGACCTCATCATCGCCGTACAGGACCGGGACAAGCACAACCGGCCGGAATACGTCTATAAGGTCTGCAAGGTGTTCGTGCTGTGTCACGTCACCGGCGGGCATTTTACGCCCAACACCGAGACAACGGAAAGCGGCTATTTTGCCCTTTCGGACTTGCCGCCCCTGTCGGAGACCAGAAACACCTTTGAGCAGATCAGGATGTGCTTTGAAGCCAAGGACGCGTCCCATTGGACGACGCGGTTCGATTAGGAGGAACGATCATGAAACTTGTCACCTACCTGGAAAAAGGAAAAGAGAAGGTCGGCACGCTGACCGCCGACGAAAAGGCGGTGCGGCCTCTGCCCTTCGCCGACATGGTATCCGCCATCGAGGCGGGGCTGGATGCGGTGAAGGCGGCGGAGCAGGGCCCGGCGGCGGCCTTGGACAGCGTGGCGCTGCTGGCCCCCATCCCCCGGCCCCGGCAGGACGTCATTTGCCTGGGCATGAACTACGTGGACCACGCCAAGGAGGCGGCCCGCTTCGACAGCGAGGCTTTCGCCAAGGATAAGCCCATCGCCGTCTATTTCTCCAAGCGGGTGCCGGAGGCGGTGGCCCCGGAGGGGCCCATCGACAGCCATCCAGGTCTGGTGGAGAAGCTGGACTATGAGGCGGAGCTGGCCGTTATTATCGGCCCGACGGCGAAGCAGGTGCCTGAGGAAAAGGCGGGAGAGCATATCTTCGGCTACACGGTGCTGAACGACGTGTCCGCCCGGACGCTGCAGACCGCCCACAAGCAGTGGTACTTCGGCAAGGGTCTGGACGGCTTCACCCCCATGGGCCCCTGCATCCTCACCGCCGACGAGGTCCCCTTCCCCCCGGCGCTGCATATCGCCGCCCGGGTGAACGGGGAGACCCGCCAGAACGCCCAGACCGACGCGCTCATCACCTCTATCGCCGACACCATCGCGGAGCTCAGCGCCGGCATGACGCTGCTGCCCGGCACCATCATTGCAACCGGCACCCCTGCCGGGGTGGGCATGGGCATGGACCCGCCCAGGTTTTTGAAGCCCGGCGACGTGGTGGAGTGCGAGATAGAGAAGATCGGCGTGCTGAGGAACATGGTGAAGTAAAAACCTTCGTGGTGCCAGGGCGGCCTCGCCCGACAGAGCGTCGGAGCGCGCAAGCCAGGTCTCCCTTTGCCGCAGGCGGCAAAGCTCGAGTGGCCCGCGGCTTCTCCTTTTCCCCGCGCGACCCGCTGCGCTGGGCTCGCGTGGGGACCCCAACGTAGATAGAGAGGATTTGCATCATGGCTGAGATGACCCCCATGAAGCGGCAGTACTACAAGATCAAAGAGCAGTGCCCCGATTGCCTGCTCTTTTTCCGCCTGGGCGATTTTTACGAGATGTTCGACGAGGACGCAAAGCTGGCCTCCAAGGAGCTGGACCTGGCCCTGACCACCCGGGACCGGGGCAAGCCGGAGGAGGAGCAGACCCCCATGTGCGGCGTGCCCTTCCACTCCAGCGAGGCCTATATCGCCCGGCTCATCGCCAAGGGGTACAAGGTGGCCATATGCGAGCAGCTGGAGGACCCCGCCGCCGCCACGGGCCTGGTGGACCGGGGCGTCATCCGTATCATCACCCCCGGCACGGTGACGGACAGTTCCATGCTGGAGGAGGGCAAGAGCAACTATCTCTGCGCCCTGTGGCTGGAGGGGGACCAGGGGGCCGCGGCCTTCTGCGACATCTCCACGGGGGAGTTCTGCGTGCAGGGCTTTTCCGCCGAGGCCGCCGGGCACATGGTGAACGAGCTGGGGCGGTTCTCTCCCCGGGAGGCGGTGCTGTCTGCCGGGGCGGAGAAGGACGAGGGCATAGCGGCCTTTTTGCAGAAGCTGGACTGCCTGCCCGAAAAGGAGGCAGGCCGCTTTGAGCCCGAGGTGTGCCGCAAGCTCGTCTACGACCGCTTCGGCGAGGTCATCACCCCGGCCGAGACGCTGGCGGCGGGGGCGCTTTTATCTTACATCATCGAGACGCAGAAGTTCGACATCTCCCATATCCGCCGGCTGGACCGGTTCGGCCCGGGGCGGTACATGGAGCTTGACTACACCACCCGCCGGAACCTGGAGCTCACGGAAAACCTGCGCACCGGGGAAAAGC
>CANRMG010000034.1 GCA_947631675.1 uncultured Oscillospiraceae bacterium | reverse complement strand
GCGCCCTGCTGGGGAGCGCACCAGCCGATGCCGTGGGTGAAGCCGCTGATGTCGCTGATCTGCTTGGCCTGGACCCATTTGCCCTCCTCGGGGATGGGGGCCGGGCCGTGATACGCGCCTTTGGCGACGCACGTCATCTTGTCCACTTCTGCTGAATAGATCATGATCTTCTCCCTTCTGTCAATATGATTCAGCTTGCCGGCGGTGGGACGCGCCGGTGGGTTTACAGATACAGTAAATATATCATCTCCCGGCCCTAAAGTCAATGTCGGCCCTTCCTGTGCTGGCATAGCGCGGCACAGCCCGACAGAGCGTCGGAATACGCGGGCCAGGTCTCACTTTGCCACAAGCGGCAAAGCTCGAATGGCCCGCGGTTCCTCCTTTTCCCCATGAAACCCGCTTCGCTGGGCTTTCATGGGGGCCCCACATTACGCACCAGCTGCGCGTCGGGTCGGCAGCTCCGCCCCGGCGGGCAGGTGGCGTTTCAGCCAGTTCATCCGCAGGTAGTAGACGATGAACACCACCGCCGTGATGCCCCAGGTGACCGGGTAGCTGGCCGCCACCATGGCGGGGGTCCGGTGCAGAGGCAGCGCGCACCATATCCATATGAGCCGCAGCACGCACACGCCGAAAATGGTGATGATCATGGGCGGCAGCGCCTCGCCCACGCCCCGGGCCGCGCCGGAGTAGATCTCGATGAACACATAGGCCACGTAGGCCGGCGCCCACACCCGCACAAAGGTAGTGCCCAGGGCCACCACCGCCTCGTCGCCGGTGAAGATGCGCAGGATGGGCCCAGCGAAGGCGATCTCCGCCACGCTCAGCACCAGGATAGTCCCCGCCGTCATGGCGAGACACACCCTTGTGCCCCGCAGGACCCGGTCATACCGCCCGGCGCCGTAGTTTTGGCCCACGAAGGTGGTGACGGAGATGCCGAAGGCGCCCATGATCATCCACACGAAGCCGTCGATGCGGCTGATGGCGGACCAACTGGCCATGGCGTCGGTGCCGAAGGAGTTGACGGCGGCCTGGATGACCAGGTTAGAGATGGTGTACAGCACCGACTGCATGCCCGTGGGCAGGCCCAGGCGCATGATACGCCGGAGCATGCCGCCGTGGAAGCGGACCTTCCGAAGCGTCACCCGGTAGCCCTCATGGGTCTGCATGAGGATCGCCATGATGAGCAGGGCGCTCACCACCTGGGAGATGACCGTGGCCAGGGCCACGCCAAACACGTCCCAGTGGAAGGCCACCACGAACAGCAGGTCCAGTACGATGTTCACCACGCAGCAGGCGATGAGGATATAGAGCGGCCGCTTGGAGTCTCCCACGGCCCGTAGGATGCCGGTGCCAACGTTGTAGATGACCGTGGCCACCATGCCGCAGTAGAACACGGTGATGTAGGTCATGGCCTCGTCCATGACCTCCTCTGCCACATCCAATATCTGAAGGGACACCTTCGCGGTGGCCAGGCCGATGATCATGATGACCACGCCGCCGGCGAGGCTGAGGGCGATGGAGGTGTGCACGGCCTTTGAAAGGCTCTCGTCGTCCCGGGCGCCGTAGAAGTGGGAGATGATGACCGACGCGCCCCCGGCCAGGCCTATGAAAAAGCCCAGCCAGAGGTTGATGACGTTGCCCGTGGCCCCCACGCCGGCCAGGGCCTCCTTGCCCACGTACTGGCCCACGATGATGGTGTCCACGGTGTTGTATAGCTGCTGGAAGAAGGAGCCGATGAGGATGGGGAAGAAGAACAGCAATAGCTGCTTCCAGATCACGCCATCAACGATCTCGTTTCTCTCGATGGTTTTTGTCATGATACCTCTATCCTGAATGTTCTGCTTGCGCGGCCTGGCCCGACAGTATCCCTGCCGCTAAAGTTCGCTTTGCTCACCAACCGCGTCCGGGACACTGCCGGTTCCAGCCGCGCGTCGGGTGGGTGTGCCAACCCGACGGCGATCCAAGGAGGCAGCGTCTCCGAGCAAATATTGCTGAGCGCAGCGAAGACGTTTGCCGGAGATGCTGTCGACGCAGGGAGCGCCTTCGCTTACTTTGCAGCCTTCTCTGCCGCCTGGACCACGTGCTTGACCAGCACCGCCGTGGTCACGGCCCCCAGACCGCCGGGCACCGGCGTGATGGCGCCCACCACGGTCGCGGCCTCGTCGGTGCGCACGTCGCCCCGGAGCTTGCCGATGGACTCGTCAAAGTGGATGCCCACATCCACCACCACTGCGCCGGGGGCGAAGTGTTCTTTGCCGAAATAGCCCATCTTCCCGATGGCAGCCACCACGACGTCCCCCCGCCGGGTCTCGGCGGCCAGATCCCTGGTGCCGCTGTGGCAGATGGTGACCGTGGCGCCCTGCTCCATCAGCAGCATGGCGGCGGGCCGGCCCACCACCAGGCTGCGCCCGGCGATGACCGCGTGAGCGCCTCTCATGGGGACATTATAGTAGTCCAGCAGCTCCACCGCCGCCTGGGCGGTGCAGGGGGCAAAGCCCTCCCCGGAGCCGGTGAACACTCCGGCCAGGGAGCCGTCGGTGACGCCGTCCACGTCCTTGGAAGGGGAGAGGGCCCGCCGGGCCGCCTCGTTGTCCAGGGGCGCGGGCAGGGGCCGCATCATGAGCACCCCGTGAATGCTGTTATCCTCGTTGAGGGTCTGAATGGCGTCCATGAGGGCCTCCTGGGACACGTCCGCAGGCAGGACCACATTCTTCACTGCCACGCCCGCGGCGGCGCAGCGCTTCATGGCGCCCCTTTCATAGGAGAGGTCGTCGGGCCGCTCGCCCACCCGCAGGATCGCCAGCGTAGGGGTGACGCCCTTTTCCGCCAATGCCGCGGCCCTCGCCGCCGTGTCCGCCGCCAGGACCTCCGCCACTGGCGCGCCTTTTAGCAGTTCCGCCATCACGCATACCTCCCGTATATATCGGCCAGGACCTTCTCGGCCCGGTCGCCGTAGTCTGCCAGAAGCCGGTCCACCTCGACGTTTATCTCGTCGGCATAGGCCCTATCGGTCATGGACTTGGTGTTCACCTTCACGTTCACCGCCGCGCCGTAGAGCGCCCCCCGGCAGAGGGCCGCGCCGGTGGCGGCGTCGGACACCGCCAGCACGCTGCCCATTTGGGCGAAGCCCTCCATGAGCTCAATGGCCTCGCAGACGAGCCGCACCATCTCCATGGGCGGCTGGGCGGCCAGATGGGTGCACCGTTCCAGCTCCTCGTCCCGGCCGGTGACGTACTTGGGGATGGCGTAGGCCCGGCTCAGGGGCAGAAATGCCTCGGCGTCCGCATCGATGAGGGCCAGCAGCTTTTTGGAAAGCTCCTTGGCTTTGGCCGTCAGGTCCGCCATTTGCTCCTCCACGGCGGCATACTTGGGCTTGCCCAGGGTGAGCTCGCCCACCATGGCCCCCAACGCCGCCCCCAAGGCACCCGCCAGGGCGCAGGCCCCGCCGCCCCCGGGGATGGGGGCCTTGGAGCCCAGGACCTCCGTGAACTGGGCCAGGGTCATATCGCTCATCATGCTCATGGTGCTTCCTCCTTTAATAACTCTCGCAGGTGGCCGATGTAGTACAGGGACCCGAAGGCGCACACAGGCCCGCCATAGGCCCGGCACTTGGCCAGCGCTTCGGGAAGGGTGTCGGCGGTCTCGGCGGGCACGGCCTTTATGGCCGCCGCCAGCTCTGCCGCCGGCAGGGCCCGGGGCCCCTCCGGGGCGATGCATAGGAACCGGGCGGCCAGGGGCTCTATGAGCGTGAGCATCTCCCGCCAGGGCTTGTCCGCCATGACGCCCATGACCATGGTGAACCGCTGGCCGGGGAAGTACTCTTTGAGTCCCGCCGCCAGGGCCGCCGCCCCGTGGCCGTTGTGGGCCCCGTCCAGGACGAAGGGCGGGTCCGCAGAGACGAGCTCGAACCTGCAGGGCCACTGAGCGTTCGCAAGACCCGTTCGCATGGCGTCCTCGGTCAGTCCCAGGACCCGGCCCGCCTCCATGGCGGCGCAGGCGTTCTCCGCCTGGTGCCGGCCCAGCAGGGGCAGGGCCGCGTCCTCCAGTTCCCCGTAGGAGAACCGCTGCCCGGCGGGGGAGCGGGACAGGACGGTGAGTTTAGTTATGTCAACTTCATGCAACGGCGCGCCCACCGCTTTCGCTCGGTCTTGTATGACCGCCAGGGCCTCGGTGGGCTGGGCAGCGGTGACAGCAGGACAGGCGGGTTTTATAATGCCCGCCTTTTCCCCGGCGATGGCGGCCAGGGTATCGCCCAGCACGGCCATGTGGTCCATGCCGATGGGCATAATGACCGATACAGCGGGGATTTCTATCACATTCGTAGCGTCCAGCCGGCCGCCCAGCCCCGTCTCCAGCACCACATAATCGCACCGCTGCTCCTGAAACCATAGGAACGCCGCGGCGCTCATCTTCTCGAAATAGCTGGGCTCCTCCAGCCCCGCGCAGGCGGCCTTCACCTTTGCGGTGATGCGGGCGAAGTCAGGAATATTTATGTAAACTCCATCCACCTGCATCCGCTCCCATGGCCCGGTCAGGTCCGGGGAGGTGTAGAGGCCCGTCTTATGGCCCGCCGCCCGGAGCATGGCGCTGACCATGGCGGCGCAGGAGCCCTTGCCGTTGGTGCCGGCGATGTGCACGCACTTAAGGCCCCGCTGAGGGTCCCCCAGCCGGGCACAGAGAGCCCGCATCACATCCAGACCGGGGGCGTGGGTGAACTTGGGCGTATCCGTGTAAAATTGGAGAAAATCAAGGTCCATACGGGCAGTATATCACACCTGCCCGCCCTTGGAAATGCCTGATCGGTCCAATTGACATTTTTGGAGATTTGGACTACAGTATCGGTCGGAGGGATGACGATGCACGACGAATTGACGGCGGTGGATATCCGCAAGATGCAGGAGGAGATCGACTACCGGGAGACGGAGCTGCGCCCCAAGCTCATCGCGGACGTACAGACCGCCCGGGGGTTCGGGGACCTGTCCGAAAACTTCGAGTACAAGGCCGCCAAGCAGGCCAAAAACAAGAACGAGAGCCGCATCCGCTACCTGAAGCGGATGATCGCCTCGGCGGTGGTCATCGAGGCCAGGTCCCAGGCCGACGAGGCGGGGTTGTTCGACCGGGTGACGCTGTACATGGAGGACGAGGGCGAGGAGGAGGTCATCACCCTGGTGACCACCCTGCGCCAAAATCCCATGAAGGGCCTCATCAGCAAGGAATCCCCCGTGGGCCAGGCCGTGATTGGCCATAAGGTGGGGGACCGGGTATTCGTGAAGATTGGCGAAGGCGGCTACTGGGCCCAGATCCGGGCCATCGAAAAGGGCGCGGACGACGACACCATGGAGATAAGCCCCTTCTGAGGGAGAAAAGACCGGGAAGCGTCGCTTCCCGGTCTTTTTATGTGTTATTCTCGACTCCGCCGTCCTGACTTATGTACGCTTCCTCCGCCTCCTGCTGGGCCCGGATGAGCCGCGTACGCGCCTCGGCCAGTTTGCCGGCATCCAGCGCCGCCAGCGTATCCGTGATACCATTGAACAGGATGAAATAGGATCTCTTGTACTCGTCCGCCATGATACACAGTCCCCCTTTCAAAGACTATGAGCGCCGATCTTATACAAGATCATATTATTAATTATAATACGATTCATTGTAATGTCAAGACCGCCGGCCCCCTTGCGGGAGGCGGTTTTTCGCCTATTTTGCAAGCTGTCCGGTGTATCCGGCGGCCAGGAGTCGGTCATAGGCCTCCTCTGCATCCGGGGGGATGAGCTGGGGTATCTGCCAGCCCGCCGCGGCATATACAGTCATACGCTGTACGTCGCCTACCACCGTCTCGATCACGCCCCGCTCCGTCATGCCCACGCGCCGGGCCATGCGGATGTGTTCGTCCATGGTGACCTGGGGGGAGGTCACGGTGAGCTCTGCCTCGGGCCAGTAGACGGGCATGGCGGCGAACACCCGCCGCTCCATGTAGGGCTTGTGCACCGCCAGCACCCGGGCCGCGGGGGTGCCCCGCCGGGCCAGAAGCTCCTTGGTGAACCGGTAGTTCTCCGCGCAGTTGGCCGAGCGGGTCTCCAGGATGATGGCCTCCGCCGGCACCCCGGCGTCCATGGCGATGGTGGCGAAGCGCTCCGCCTCGGAGCTATGCCAGAGCCCGGCCGTGTTGCGGCCCAGGCCCCCGGAGAACACCACCCAGGGCGCCAGGCCCGCCTTATAAAGCTCCGCCGCCCGCAGGGGGATGAGCTCGTCGTAGCAGCCGAAGCCCACGATCACATCCGCCGGGGCGGGGACCATGTTTACGTGCATGTAGTCCCACAGGACCGACAGGTCCTTTCGCACGTCGTCCGTCATATCAGAGCCCCCGGTAGAGGTCGCTGCGCAGGCGGGAGGGGTCCTGGGCGGCGATGACCTCGTCCAGCTGGGCCAGGATGCGCGCCCGGTCCTCCTTCAATGTGCCCTTGATGGGCAGGTAGTTGGAGGCGTGGTTTGAGGTGTAGTGAAGGCCGGAGAGCTCGATCTTACTCACCAGCTGGCGTATCTCCAAAAGGCTCTCGAAGGGGGTCTGCAGGGTCATCTCCCCCCGGCGGACCTCCTCGTACATGGGCGTGCCCTCCACGGGCATATAGGTCATGGAGGACAGGTGCTTGGGGTTCATCTCGTTTATCATCTTCGCGGTCAGGGCGGCATTCCGCTCCAGGGCCTCCCGGCCGCCGCCCTCCAGGCCCGTGATGACGATGGTCCAGAGGTCGAACCCCGCCTCCACCAGCGCCCGGCCGGCCCGGAGCATGCCCTCGGCGCCCACGCCCTTTTTCACGTGGCGCAGCAGGGCGTCGTCCCCGGTCTCCACGCCGAGATATGCCCGCTGCAGGCCCGCGTCCCGGATAGTCTTCAGCTCCTGGGGGCTCTTGCGCAATGTGGACAGGGGCCCGGCGTAGGTGGTCACCCGCCGCAACCGGGGAAAAGCCTTATAAAGGGCGTCCAGCACCGCCAGCAGGTAGTCCACGGGCAGGTCGATGGCGTCCCCGTCGCACAAAAACACCGTCTCCGCGTTCCGGTAAAAGGTGCCCTGGGCCATGCGAATGTCCTCCAGCACGTCCTCCAGGGGGCGGGTATGGTAGCGCTTGGATTTGTACATATCGCAGAAGGTGCAGGTATTGTTGGAGCAGCCCACGGTGCATTGGAGCAGATAGCTCTTCCACTCCCCTGGGGGGCGGTATATATCGCCTTCGTAGCGCATGGTATCATCCTCCTGTTTATGGGGCAATCTACCTCTTGAAAGAGGTGTATGCGTATGACGACACAGCTCACGGCTGTATTTGACGACAGGGAAGGGGCGGACCTGGCCCTGATGCGCCTGCGGCGCAACGGCATCGAGTTCTCCATCTCGGACCTGCGGGCCCCCGACCGGCGGGTGAAGAGCGATATGCCCCTGCTGGGCATGGGCATGCCCTATGACACGGTGTCGCCGGGGGGTGTGGGCCCGGGACAGATGTATGCGGCGGTGCTGGGCTCCCGGGCCGTCATGGAGCGGGCGGCGGCCTCCGCCGGTCAGGCCCGGCTCACGGTGAACGTGCGCACGGACCAGGTGCTGAGAGCGCGAGAGATCATCGCCACGGTGAAAGGGAGAGTTATTTAATTCCCTTTATTAAATCCCAATACTTTTTCGCGGCCTGTTCGGTCTTGTTGTCGCCGTATTCGTAGTAGCGGGCGTCCTTGAGGCTGTCGGGCAGGTACTGCTGGGCCACCCAGCGGTTGGGGAAGTTGTGGGGGTAGAGATACCCCTGCTCCCGCTCAAAGCCCGTGCCGTCGGCGTGGACGTTTTGGAGCTGCCGGGGGATGGGGCCGGCCTTACCCGCCTTCACGTCGGCGATGGCCGCGTCGATGGCCATGCAGCCGGTGTTGGACTTGGGGCAGGTGGCGAGAAATATGACCGCCTCGGCCAGGGGCAGCCGGGCCTCGGGCAGGCCCAGCTGCAGCGCCGAGTCCACGCAGGCCTTCACGATGGGCACCGCCATGGGGTAGGCAAGGCCGATGTCCTCGCTGGCGGAGCAGAGGATGCGCCGGCAGGCGCCCAGAAGGTCCCCGGTCTCCAAAAACCGGGCCAGGTAGTGCACCGCCGCGTCCGGGTCCGAGCCCCGCATGGACTTCATCAGCGCCGAGAGGATGTCGAAGTGTTCGTCCCCGTCCCGGTCGTAGCGCATGGCGCTGCGCTGGGTGACGGCCCGGGCGTCGGCCATAGTGAACACCATGCCGGTCTTTCCCACATGGGCGGTGGAGTAGAGAAGTTCCAACGTATTGATGCTCTTTCGCACATCCCCGCCGCAGGCGGAGGCGATGTAGTCCAGCACGCCCTCCTCCGGGGATATGGTGACGCCGTCCCGCTCCTGCAGGAGCCGCAGCACCCGCTCCATGGCCTTTTTCACGTCCCCGGGCGTGAGCTGCTTGAACTCAAAGACCGTGCTCCGGGAGAGGATGGCGTTGAACACGCAGAAATAGGGGTTCTCCGTGGTGGAGGCGATGAGGGTGATCTTCCCGTTTTCGATGAAGTCCAGAAGGGACTGCTGCTGCTTTTTGTTGAAGTACTGTATCTCGTCCAGGTACAGCAGCACCCCCTCCGGGGCCAGAAGGGTGTCCAGCTCGTCGATGATGGCCTTGATGTCCGCCAGACCCGCCGTGGTGGCGTTCAAGCGCCGCAGGGGCCTGTCCGTGCGCTGGGCGATGATGCGGGCCACGGTGGTCTTGCCCGTGCCGGAGGGGCCGTAAAAGATCATGCAGGGGATGTGACCGCTCTCGGCGATGCGCCGGAGCATGCCGTTTTCCCCCAGAATGTGCTCCTGGCCGAACACGTCGTCCAGGGTCTGGGGCCGAAATTCATCTGCAAGGGGACGGTACATGGCGTCAGGTCCTTTGATGATAAGATATACTCAAATTATAAAGATTACCCTTGGAATTTGCAACAGGCCGTGATAAGATTTCTCAAAGAGATATAGAAAGCGGGGACAGCTTATGAGAACGGCCGAACAGGTGGCGCATATCGTGCAGGCCTTGGCGGAGGAGTATCCTCTCGCGGACTGCACGCTGGACTACAAGGAGGCGTGGCAGCTTCTGGTGCAGGTGCGCCTGGCCGCCCAATGCACCGACGAGCGGGTAAACATGATCTCCCCGGCGCTGTTCGCCCGGTTCCCGGACCCGGAGACCATGGCCGCGGCGGAGCCGGAGGAGGTAGAGCCCTACATCCACTCCTGCGGCTTTTTCCGGGGCAAGGCCCGGGACATCGTGGCCGCCGCCCGGATGCTGGTGGAGGACTTCGGCGGCGTGGTGCCGGACAACATGGAGGACCTTCTGAAGCTCCCCGGCGTGGGGCGGAAAAGCGCCAACCTCATCCTGGGCGATGTGTACCACAAGCCCGGCAGCGTAGTGGTGGACACCCACTGCATCAGGCTCTCCAACCGCATGGGCCTGGTGGATGACATGAAGGACCCGCCCAAGATCGAGACGGCCCTGCGGGCCATTTTGCCGCCGGAGGGCTGCTCCGACTTCTGCCATCGCATCGTGTACCACGGCCGGGCGGTGTGTTCTGCCCGGGCGCCCAAGTGTGAGGAATGCTGCGTAAAACCGTGGTGCCAGACATATGAAAGGGAACATACATAAATGTTTTTTGATTTTGACGGCATAGAGAACGCCCGGGACCTGGGGGGCCTGGAGCGTCCCGACGGGGCCCGTATACGGGAGGGGATGCTCCTGCGCACCGGCCATCTGGGCAGCGCCTCCGACGGGGATATAAAATGCCTCGCGGATATGGGCCTGGGCCTCATCGTGGACCTGCGGGACAACAGGGAGCGGGAGCGCCGCCCGGACCGGGCCGTGCCCGGGGCGAAAAATCTGCATATCCCGCCGGTACCGGACCTGGAGGTATACATCCCCATCAAGAGCCAGGACCCCAAGGAGGTCCGAGAGGTGTTTCACGAGTTTTATCGGCTTTTGAGCCTGCATCCTATCGCCATCGACGCCTATGGCGCCTTCTTCCGGGAGCTGCTGGCGGCAGGGGGGAAGCCGGTCCTCTGGCACTGCACCCAGGGGAAGGACCGCACCGGCGTGGGGGCCATGCTCCTCATGAGCGCCCTGGGCTTTGCGCGGGAGACGGTCATAGAGGAATATATGCGTACCAACCTGTTTGCCCAAAAGCAGATGGACGATATGCGCAGCCGCGGCGCATCGGAGGCGGAGCTTGCCCTCATGGCAGAGGTGTTCCCGGTCTACGAGCGCAACGCCCGGTTTTACTTCGACTGCATCGAGATGGAGTACGGCTCCATCGGGAACTACCTGGAACTGGCCCTGGGCGTGGGCCCGGACGAGATCGCAAAGCTGGAGGGATATTACCTGGAATGACGGAAAAGGAAAAGATGCTGAAGGGCCAGTGGCACGACGCCAACTTTGACCCGGACCTTTTGAAGGAGCGGCAGAGGGCCGAGGAGCTCTGCTATGATTTCAACACGGCCCGGCCGGGGAGCGATGCGCAGCGCGCCGCCCTGGCGAAGCTGCTGGGCGCCGATGTCCCCCAAGGAGTCGCCGTGCTGGCGCCGGTCTGGTTCGACTACGGCGCCCAGACCCATTTCAGCGAGGGCGTTTTTGTGAACCACGGCTGCTATTTTATGGACGGCGGCACGATCACCATCGGGAAGAACGTGCTCATCGGCCCTTCCTGCGGCTTTTACACCGCGAGCCACCCCATGGACTACGCGGCCAGGAACACGGGCCTGGAGCGTGCGCTGCCCATCCGCATAGGGGACAACTGCTGGTTTGGCGGGAACGTGACCGTCCTGCAGGGCGTCACCATCGGAAGCGGCTGCGTGATCGCCGCCGGGAGCGTGGTCACCCATGATCTGCCGGATAACTGCCTGGCGGCGGGCGTGCCCGCGGAGGTAAAAAGGTTCATCGAGCAGAAATGACCTATATTGAAAAAAGACCGCACCCTTTTTCGGGGTGCGGTCTTTTTTGCTGTACGGACTTTCACCGGCCGAAGAGGGCGGTGAGGTTTTTGAGCTTTCGGGCCAGCGCGGGACTGGCCTCGCCGGGGAGCATGCGCCACTGCCAGTTGCCCACGGGGTTGCCGGGGGTATTCATGCGCCCCTCCGGGCCCAGGCCCAGGTAGTCCTGCATCTGGGCGACGAACAGCTTTGCCACCGAGCCCATGCCCCCCCGGAGGATGCCCCAGTCCCAGCCCTCGGTCTGGCTCAGGCCCAGGTAGGCCCTGGCCTTGGCCGCATCCGCCGGGTCCGCCTCGGCCAGCCAGCCCCGCAGGGTGGAGTTGTCGTGGGTGCCGGTGTAGCAGACGCAGTTGGTCTCATACCGGTGGGGCAGGTAGCCGTTGGATTCCCGGTGGTCGAAGGCGAATTGGAGCACCTTCATCCCGGGGAAGCCGGACAGGTCCAGCAGGGCCCGGACCTCCGGGGTGATGAACCCCAGGTCCTCGGCGATGATGCTGCGGCCGGGAAACCTATCCCGGAGCATCCTTACGAAGGCGGCGCCGGGGCCGGGTTCCCATTTGCCTGTGGCGGCGGTGGGGTCTCCGTAGGGCACGGCCCAGTAGCTCTCCAGGCCACGAAAGTGGTCCAGGCGGGCCACGTCGAACCGGTCCAGGGTGGAGCGCATACGCCGCTCCCACCAGGGGAAGCCCTCTGCGGCCATCTTCTTCCAGTCGTACAGGGGATTGCCCCAGAGCTGGCCGTCGGCGGTGAAGGCGTCGGGGGGCACCCCCGCCACGGCGGTGGGCAGGTTCTTTTCGTCCAGCTGGTAGTCCCCGGGGCTGGCCCACACGTCCGCCGAATCCATGGCCACGTAGATGGGCAGGTCCCCGATGAGGGCCACGCCCTTTTTCACCGCGTAGGCCTTCAGGGCGTCCCACTGCTTCTGGAACAGGTACTGCAGGTACGTGAAAAACCGCGCGTCCCGGTCAAGCTCCTGCCGCCAATGGTCCGCGGCCCCGGGCCTGCGCAGGCGGATGTCCTCCGGCCAGTCGGTCCAGGGGGCCATATCAAAATGGCGCTTCAGGGCCATGAACAGGGCATAGTCATGGAGCCACAGGGCGTTTTTCGCCTCGAAGGCGGCCACAGCCTGCCGGTCCCTGTCCCAGCCCCGGTCGAAGGCCCGTTCCAGCAGGGCGAAACGGCTTTCGTACACCGCCCCGTAGTCCACCCGCCGGGGGTCGTCCCCCCAGAAGGGGGCGGCGGCCTCCTCCGCCGTGAGGAGCCCGTCGGATATGAGCATATCCAGGTCTATGTAGTAGGGGTTGCCCGCGAAAGCGGAGAAGGAGGAATAGGGGGAATCGCCGTAGCTGATAGGGCCCACGGGCAGCATCTGCCAGTATTTCTGGCCCGCGGCGGCCAGGAAGTCGATGAAGTCATAGGCCGCCTGCCCCAGGGTGCCGATGCCGTAGGGGGAGGGAAGGGAGGAGACGGAGAGAAGTATGCCCGCTGCGCGTTCCATAAAGTCGGTTATCCTTTCACGGCGCCTGCCGCGACGCCCTTGATGATGTGTTTCTGGCAGGTGAGATAGAAGACGATCACCGGGATGATGCGGATGGGGATGGTCCGGTACTCGTTGATGTCCAGCACCAGATAGGGCAGCAGGTAGTCGTTCCATATCCACATGATCTCCAGGATGCCCACGGAGACCAGGGTGGGCTTGAGCATGGGCAGCACCACGGAGAAGAAGGTGCGCAGGGGGCTGCACCCATCGATGGCGGCGGCCTCCTCGATCTCCAGGGGGATGCTCTTGACGAAGCCCACGAACATGAAGATGGCAAGACCCGCGCCAAAGCCAAGATACACGACGGGGATGGTCCAGGGGGTGTTCAGCTTCAGCGTGTCCGCGGTCTTGGACAGGGTGTACATGACCATCTGGAAGGGCACC
>CANRMG010000033.1 GCA_947631675.1 uncultured Oscillospiraceae bacterium | reverse complement strand
TGAAGGAAGAGACCATCCGCCAGATGCTGGTGCATATGTTCACGGGCCCCAAGGCCAAGCTGGTGGACCTGAACATGAAGGCCCTGGAAAAGGGCGCCGGCTGCATCGGCTGATAACCGCGCGGTATACGTCGGATACTCGGCCGAAAGCCGTCGGGATACGGCGCTGTGCGGGATATGCGTGCCGTATTCGGGAGAATATGTTATGTCAACTGAAATAATATTCGACGATCCGGCCCTGGAGGCGCTGCGGCGGAAGTATTTCCCCCGGGTGCCCTGGGGGCCGGATGGCCCCGTCCGCCGGCGGTACATGGCCCGGACCGCGGCGGGGCATCAGAGCGTGGCTGCGGCCCTGGAGGCGCTGGCGCTGTCGGAGGGCTTCATAGCCCCCGGCGGCCGGGCTGTCACAGGCGATGCGGCGGCGTGCCTCGCGGCGTTCCGGCAGCGGGCCGGGGGGGAGGACGAGCTGGTGTTCGGCCAGGGGCTGGACGCGCTCTGGTGCGACCTGGCCCTGTCGGACCCGGACCCGGACGGCTGGCAGACGCTTATCGTCCGCTCCGAGCAGGCGGAGAATCTCGTCGCCCTGGCCCACGCCACCGGCGCGGTGAAGTTTAAAAAGATATAAAAGCTCCTGAGACACATGTCTCAGGGGTTTTTGTTGTCGTCCTGTGGAAACTGTATCAGGTTACCGTCGTTGATATACAGGTCCTCCGCGTCGTTCAGAGCAGCCAGCAGGGTCTGGCGGGCGGGCTGGTTGGCCGGCATATCCGGCATCTGGTCTATCGCTCTGGAGGCGGCGGAGCAGAGGATATAATACATCTTTTGATAGTCGGGCATCGTATCACCTCCAAAATGCCACTAAATTGTAGCATATCCGAACGGAAAAGCTACAAAATAGTAGCATGTCCGCGAGGTGATGCGTTTTGCATTTTCAGCGTTTGGAGGATCTGCGGGTGGACGCGGACAAGACACAGGAACAGATCGCGGAGGTACTGCACTGCAAGCGGGAAGTATACCGCCGTTATGAGAAGGGCATCCACGAGATACCGGCATGGGCCGTGATAGAGCTGGCGAAGTACTACGGCACGTCCACCGATTACATTCTGGGCCTTACGGATAAACGATGATATAAACCGCCCCCGGGACCGCGGTCCCGGGGGCGGTTTTGTCAGCGTTTTGGGCATTTTTCCCGTTCGGCGATGTAGTCGCAGCTCACGCCGTAAAAATCGGCCAGACGGATGATGAAGGAGAAGGGCGGCTCCCGCTTGCCCTGCTCATAGTTGGTGTAGGTGGTCTTGTGCATGCCCAGCTGCTCGGCCAGCTTCACCTGGGTCAGATCGGCGTCCTCTCGCAGGTCCCGTATCCTTCTGTAGTACAGACGCCATCCCTCCCCTCGGTGTTTAATTAGTTTTTACATCCCCATGGCGTAGCGCATGTAGTAGTTGAACCGGCGCTCCCGGTACAGGGTGGAGCTCTCCATGTGGCCGGGGTAGACCTCGTAGTCTCCGGGCAGGGCGGCCAGCTTTTTCAGGCTCTGCATGAGAGTGGGCATATCCCCGCCGGGCAGGTCCGTCCGGCCGCAGGAGTCCTTGAACAGGGTGTCCCCGCAGAAGAGGGCCCCGTCGCAGATGAGGCACACGCCGCCGGGGGTGTGGCCAGGGGTCTCGATGACCTTGAAGGTGAGGGCGCCCACGGTGAAGGTATCCCCTTCGCCGTAGAAGATAGACCCGGCCGGGGGCGTGAAGCGGTAGTCGCCGACGCCCACGTCGGCCCGGTGGATGCATACGGTGGCGCCGGTCTCCTCCTGGACAGCGGCCACGGCCGTGGTGTGATCGAAGTGGCCGTGGGTGAGGAAGATGTATTTCGCGGTCAGGTGGTTGTCCTCCAGGTAGTCCATGATGGTGTTGGACTCATCGCCCGGGTCGATGACGGCGCACTGAAGGGTGTCCTCGTCGGTGACGATGTAGCAGTTGGTCTCGATGGGACCTACGGTCAGGGATTTTATCAGCATGGCGGATTACAGCTCCTTCGTATCAAGTAGGATGGTCACGGGCCCGTCGTTCTGGCTGCGGACCTGCATATCCGCGCCGAACACGCCGGTCTCCACATGAAAGCCCTTTTCCCGGCACAGGGCGATGACCTGTTCGTACAGGGGGATGGCCTGCCCGGGCCGGGCGGCCATGGTGAAGCCGGGCCGGCGGCTGTGACAGTCGGCGAAGAGGGTGAACTGGCTGATGATGAGAAGACTGTTGGCTCCGGCGTCGGTGGGGTTCACGTTCATCTTGCCGTTTTCGTCCTCGAAAATGCGCAGGCCGCATATCTTGTCGGCGATCTTTTTAGCCTCCGCGGGGCCGTCGTCCACATGGACCCCCAGCAGCACCAGAAAGCCCTGGTTTATCTCGCCGTGGATGGCCCCGTCGATCTCCACGGAGGCGTTTTTTACACGGGTCACGACAGCGCGCATATCAAAGCCCTCCCCGGTTGATCTCCCGGACGCCCCGGACAGTCTGCAGGCGGTTGATGATGGTCTGGACTTCCTTGGCGTCCTTCACCTCCAGGGAGATGACCACGGTGGACACGCCCTTGCCCACGTCCCGGGCGTTCAGGCCCCGGACCTTGGCGTTCAGGGAGTTGAGGATGGTGGCCACGTCCATGACCAGGCCGCCCCGCTCGTCGGCAGTGATGTACAGGTCCGCGGCGTAGCTGTCGGTGATGTTGTCGGCCCAGGACACGGTGATCCAGCGGCCGCTGCCCTCATCCCGGCGGTAGTTTACGCAGTCCTTCCGGTGGATGGACACGCCCAGGCCCCGGGTGATGAACCCGATGATGGGGTCTCCCGGCACGGGCGTGCAGCAGCGGGAGAATTTGATGAGGCAGTTGTCCAGCCCCTCCACCAGCACGCCCTGGACGGCCTTGAGCTCCTTCTGCTGGCGGCGGTCGGCCCGCTCCTGCATCTTCTCGACCTCCGTCTTTCGGACGGCGGTGCGGTTGCGGACGATCTCGTCATGGATGCGGCCCACGGCGTGGGCGGCGGTCATGCCCCCGTAGCCGATGGAGGCGTAGATGTCGTCCAGGTCCGTGACGGCCATGCGCTTGAGGATATGGGGCAGTATCTCCGGGTCGGTCACGTCCGCCATGGACAGGCCGATGCGCCGGGCCTCGGACTCGAACATATCCCGGCCCTGGACGATGTTCTCCTCCCGGCGCTCCTTCTTGAACCACTGGCGTATCTTGGAGCGGGCCTCGCCGGATTTGGCGATGTTGAGCCAGTCCCGGCTGGGGCCGGTGGAGGAGTGGGAGGTGATGATGGAGACGATGTCGCCGTTCTGCAGGGGGTAGGCGATGGGCACGATGCGGCCGTTCACCTTGGCCCCGGTCATGGAGTTGCCCACGGCGGAGTGGATGGCGTAGGCGAAGTCGATGGGCGTGGCCCCGGCGGGCAGACTCTTCACGTCCCCGTTGGGGGTGAAGACGAACACCTCGTCGTCAAAAAGGTCCACCTTCAGGTCGTGGTAGAAGTCCTGGGCGTCCACGTCCTGCTGGCTCTCCAGAAGCCGGCGTATCCAGGCGAACTTCTCCTCGTCGCCCTCCTTGCTGCCCAGGCCGCCGGACTTGTACTTCCAGTGGGCCGCCACGCCGTATTCCGCCGTCATGTGCATCTGCCAGGTGCGTATCTGCACCTCGAAGGGGATGCCCTCGGTGCCGATGACGGTGGTGTGCAGGCTCTGGTAGTTGTTGGGCTTGGGGGTGGAGATGTAGTCCTTGAACCGGCCGGGCACGGGGCGGAACATCTCGTGGATGATGCCCAGGACGTTGTAGCAGTCCGCCAAGTCGTTCACGATCACCCGGAAGGCGCACAGGTCGAATATCTCCTCCACGCCCAGGTGCTGGGCGTACATCTTCCGGTAGATGGAGTAGATGTGCTTCAGCCGCCCGTAGACCTTGCAGGAGATGCCCTCCTTTTCCATGCGGTCCTCGATGCGCTGTTCCATGGACTGCTGAAACTTCTCCATCACGTCCCGGCGCTTGTCCAGGATGCTGGTGATCTCCTGGTAGCCCACCGGGTCCAGGTAGAGCAGCGCCAGGTCCTCCAGCTCGTCCTTCATCTTCTCCACGCCCAGCCGGTGGGCGATGGGGGCGTATATCTCCATGGTCTCCCGGGACTTGGAAAGCTGCTTTTCCGGGCTCTGGAAGTTCATGGTGCGCATGTTGTGCAGCCGGTCGGCCAGCTTGATGAGGATGACGCGGATGTCCTTGGCCATGGCCATGAGCATCTTGCGCAGGTTCTCCATCTGGGCCTCTTCCAGGGTGCTGTACTGTACCCGGGTCAGCTTGGTGACGCCCTCCACGATGTCGGCCACGTCGGAGCCGAACTCCGCCTCCAGCTGGTCATGGGTGGTGTCGGTGTCCTCCAGGGTGTCGTGCAGCAGCGCCGCCATGATGGACTCGTCGTCCAGGCCCATCTCGGCGGCGATCATGGCCGCGGCGATGGTGTGGGTGACATAGGGGGTGCCGTCCTTGCGCTTCTGGCCCTCGTGGGCGGCTACGGCGAAGTCAAAGGCCCCCCGGATCCGGTCGAGATCCGCGTTGGGGCTGTTCTCCCGCAGTACCGCCGCCAGCCCCTCAAAGGCTTTGTCCGGCGAAAACTCTGTCATGTTACGACTCTTCTTCCTTGTTTTATGTGGGGGCCGTTACGCCCTCCGCTCGGCCTGGGCTCTCCAGGAGGGGGAGTTGTCCAGGTCCGTCTTTTCCTTCCACGCGATTAGGGAGAGGTCCGCCTCCTGATTCGTAAAGCGCACGTTGACCAGGCCCAGCTCCGCGAACACCCGCAGGCCCAGGGCGATCTGGGCGGCCTCCAGCCGGCTTTCCAGCCGGCCCAGACGGGAAAGCCGCACCTTGCAGGGGCACTGGCGGCTCAGGCTGCGCCACAGCTGGGTGATCTCCGCCCGGCTCAGCCGGTGGTCCCCGATGGGCCCGCCGGAGAGGATGTCCCGGCACAGGGCCTCCTGGTCCGTCCGGCGCAGGCCGTTCATCACAAGCTGTACGGTCCGGCGGCCCCGGTAGTCGCTGACCTGGGGGTGGAACGCCGCGTCCACCCGGTCCCCGGGCGCCGCGGCCAGGTCCTGGACCGCCTTGGAGAACCACACGGCCTCCCAGCGCTGGCCGAACCGCTCCAGGGTCATCTTCGTATGCCGCCCGCTGCCGATGGGGACGGCGGAGGCGAGAAGCCCGTCCGTTAAGCAAAGCACGGGCCGGGGATTGCCGTTGCCGCAGGGCTCCAAAAGGTCCAGGCTCTCTACGCACTCCATGGTGAGCAGAGCCGGGTTGGTCACGTGCAGGTCGGGATGGAGGGCCTCTTCCCCAGCGGGGGGATGGGCGGCGTAGTAGGCGGCCAGGGCCGCCCGGAAGCCGTCGACGCTGTCCCGGCGGATGTTGAGCCCAGCGGCCAGGGCGTGGCCGCCGAAGGACTCCAGATGGTCCCCGCAGGCGGCCAGAGCGTCGAACAGGTTGAACCCGCCCCAGCTGCGGCAGGAGCCCTTTCCCTTGTCCCCCTCCAGGGAGATCATGATGGCCGGGACCTGATAGGCCTCGCTGAGCCGGGAGGCCACGATGCCGATGACCCCCTGATGCCAGCCCTCCCGGGCCAGGACGATGGGCTCGCCCGGCCGGCACAGCGCCAGCATCTCCAGCGCCTGCTCCCAGATGTCCGCCTCCAGCTGCTGGCGCATGCGGTTCATGTCGCACAGCGCCTCGGCGCAGGCGGCGGCCTTTGCCGGGTCCTGCTCCATGATGAGCCGGGCCGCATCCTGCACCCGGCCCAGCCGGCCGGCGGCGTTGATGCGGGGGGCCAGGGTGAAGCCCACCGCGTTGGCGCCCAGCCGCTCCGCCGCCACGCCGGACTGGTCCATCAGCGCGGCCAGCCCCGGCCGGGGCGCGGTGCGCAGCTTCTCCAGGCCCTGCTTCACGATGCGGCGGTTCTCGCCCACCAGGGGCATCACGTCCGCAATGGTGCCCACGGCCACCAGATCGGCGTACCTTTCCAGCATGGCCCGCCCGTCTCCCGCCAGAGCGCAGACCAGCTTGAACGCCACGCCCACCCCGGCCAGATGCCGGGCGGGGCAGTCCGGGTCCCGCTTCGGGTCCACCACGGCCACGGCCGCAGGCAGTTCCTGCTGGCACTCGTGGTGGTCGGTGACGATCATGTCCACGCCCAGAGAGGCGGCGTAGGCCGTCTCCTCCACGGCGGTGATGCCGCAGTCCACGGTGATGATGAGACTGACGCCCTTATCCCGCAGCGCGGCGATGGCGGGGGCGTTGACGCCGTAGCCCTCCTCCAGCCGGTCGGGGATGTGTATTTCCGTTTTCAGCCCCCAGCCCTCCAAAAAATCGGCCAGCAGGCAGGTGGCGGTGATGCCGTCCACGTCGTAGTCCCCGTAGACCGCCACGGTCTCGCTCCGCTCCTTCGCCAGCCGGACCCGGGCCGCGGCCGCGGCCATGTCGGGCAGGAGCATGGGGTCCTCGGGGGTGAAGGGACCGGCCGCGAGAAATTCCGCCGCGTCCTCAGCGGTGACGATGCCCCGGGCGGCCAGTATGGCCGCCAGCAGGGGCGTACATCCCGCCTCCAGCAGCGCCTCCGGGACAGGCGCTGCCGCCGGGATGATCCAAGCCTTATCGTTCATGGGATTCCTTTTCTGAAAATATATTTATACAATTATACGCCAATCGCCCCCACAATGCAATCGCAAACTGCCCGGGAGCGCAGGTTTTGCCGAATGTCGGCAAGGCGTTTCCATAATTTATCTGACCTGCCGGTGCATGGCGCCGCGGGGGCGGGAGATGCTATTTCTCTGGCGGCGGATCAGGGGGATTTTTGTATGTTTCTATTGCAATGCGGGGGAAAACGTGCTATAGTCCATAAGTAGACATAAAATGACATTTTATGCGGTTCCGAGGAGAGACATGAGATACAGGACGCCGGCCTTGGCGCTTCTGGCGCTGAGCGTGATATTGTTCATATTCGCACTGGTGATGGGCTTCCGTACCTTCGGAGGCCATGAAGCCGCGCCTGCCGCGGAGGCCCCGGTGGTCCAGCAGGAGGCGGCCCCGGAGACCCAGAGCGAGGCCCAGCCGGAGAAGAGTGGGGGCCTTCTCAGTATCTTCCGGCGCAGCACCCCCACCCCCGAGCCCACCGCCATTCCCACCCCCTCGCCGGAGCCCACGGCCACGCCCTGGCCGGGGCCGACCCTCCCGGAGCAGGCTGTGCCGGCCACGAAGGAGTATTTCAACGACGCGGGCTTTTTGGGCAACTCGGTGCTGTCGGGGCTGTGGATGTACGACTACGACGATCTGCTGCCCGACGACGACGCCCACTGGTACTGGGACAACGGTCTGACGGTGCTGGCGGCGGTGCCCTACGCGGAGCAGATGAGCGACAAGCAGTTCGGGAAGATATACGTGGGCTTCGGCAACAACGAGATGAGCTACGATCGGACTGCCCTCCGGGAGGCGTACAACATGCTCCTGGATAAGCTGCAGGCCGACCACCCGGGTGCCATCATCTACCTGGTGAGCGCCACGCCGGTGAGTCTTTGGAAGAGCTCCAACAGCTCCACCTTCACCCGGGAGTATGTTCAGTCCTACAACGAGATGGTCAAGGAGATATGCGCCGAGCGGCAGGTGTGGTACATGGACGCCTACTCGGTGCTGTGCAACGAGGAGGGCTATCTGCCCTCGGACGTGACCAACGACGGCACTCACTTCACCCCCGCCCACTATGAAAAGTGGTACGACTATATGCAGACCCATTACATCCCCACCGGAACGATGGCTGTCGAGACGACGCCTGTGGCGATCCCGCCCGCGGCCACGGACCCGGCGGAGGGCGGCGGGGCCTGAAGCTCCAGGATAAAGCATAAAAGGAAGGAAACAAGGAAAGATGATGAGGATGGTAAAAAAGCTCGGCATATGCCTTTTGGTGATCAGCATGATCCTGTGCCTGACCTCCTGCGGCGGGGACAAGGAAGTGGACATCGAGGCCCTGGGCAAGGACCTGACGGCCAGCGCCGCCTTCTCCGTGGATATGAGCCAGTATCCCATGGCCTCCGGCGTGGTGGCCAACACCTACCGCTATGACCCCAGCGAGGTGGAGTCCTGCGTCATGTACTGCAACCCCTCCTCCGGCGAAGAGATATTCCTGGCCAAGGCCGCCAGCGCCGACGCGGCCAAGCATGTGTCGGAGCTGTGCCAGCAGCGCGTCAGCGACCAGAAGACCGTGCTGGAAAGCTACGTGCCCGAGGCCATCCCCCGTCTGGACAGCGCCATCATCACCGTCAAGGGCCAGAACGTGATCTTCGTGGTGGCCAACGATGCCGCGGCGGCCCAGTCCGTGGTGGACGGGTATCTGAAATAAGCGTCTCCTGTTGAAAGCCTCCCCGGAGCCTCATTGGCCGGGGAGGCTTTTTTGCACTTGACCGGACGGGGAGAATATGTTATGCTCTTCCCGCCAAGAGAAAACTGAATATGGGAGCCAAAAAAGGAGTTAATACAGCTATGAAAAAACGTATTCTCGCTCTTGCAATGGCAGCGCTCATGACGGCGGCACTCTTCATCGGAGGCGGCCAGTCAGCATTTGCAGCCACCGGCTCCCCGGCTGAGGCCGACGGTGAGATCACCGTTGGCATCGCCTCAGACCTGGACAGCAGTCTTGACCCGCACGTATCTTCGTCGCTGGCAGGAACCAGAGAAGTCCTTTTCAACATCTATGAAGGGCTGGTAAAGCCCGATACACAAGGAAATCTCGTCCCCGCCGTCGCCGAAAGCTACGCCGTTAACGACACCGCCGATGAATACACCTTCACTCTCCGTGAGGGCGTGCGGTTCCACAACGGCAGCGAGGTCACGGTCGGGGATGTCGTTTATTCTCTGACCCGCGCTGCCGGTCTTGAGACCGGGGAACCCCTGATGGCCACCCTGGCGGGCGTATCCGCCGTGGAGGCCCCCGACGACCATACCGTCGTCGTCACCCTCTCCGCCCCCGACGCGGAGTTCATCGCCTACATGACCGCCGCCATCATCCCCGAGGGGAGCGACCCGGCGGACGGCATCGTGGGCACCGGGCCCTTCAAGTACGTGTCCCGCTCCGTTCAGGAGAACATCGTCCTGGAGCGGTTCGACGACTACTGGGGGGAGCCGGCCAAGTCCGCCAAGGTGACCTTCAAGGTCATCGAGGACGGCCAGACCATGGTCATGAGCCTGCGCTCCGGCGCCATCGATATGGCGGCCCATCTGGACGCCAGCCAGGCCGCGGAGCTTTCCGGCCTCACGGTCCTGGAGGGGAACATGAACCTGGTGCAGGCGCTGTATCTCAACAACGCCAAGCCCCCCTTCGACGACGCCCGGGTCCGCCAGGCCCTGTGCTATGCCGTCGACAAGCAGATGGTCATCGACCTGGCCGGGGACGGCCACGGCACGGCCCTGGGCAGCAGCATGTACCCCGCCTTCGGCAAGTACTTTGACGACGCCCTCACAGACTATTATGCCTGCGACATCGCCAAGGCCCAGGAGCTGCTGAGCGAGGCCGGCTACAGCGCCGCCAAGCCCCTGGAGTTCACCATCGCCGTGGTGTCCTCCTACACGCCCCACGTGAACACCGCCCAGGCGGTGGTGGAGCTGCTGCGCCAGACCGGCATGGTCAACGCCACCATCGAGCAGATGGAGAACGCCGCCTGGTACTCCGACGTGTACCAGGGCCGGAACTTCGAGGCCACGCTCCACGCCATGGACGCCTCCACGCTGACGGCCTCGGCGCTGCTGCAGCGGTTTACCAGCGACAACGCCAAGAACTTCATCGGCTTCGTGAACGAGGACTACGACGCGGCCTATGCCGCCGCCGTGGGCACCACCGACGACGCGGAGCAGACCGCGAAGTTCAAGGAGTGCCAGACCATCCTTACCGAGAACGCCGCCAACGTGTACATCCAGGACCTGGCGGATTTCGTGGTGACCCAGACCAGCGTGCAGGGCTATCAGTTCTATCCCCTGTATGTGATGGATATGTCCACGGTCTATAAGACCGCATAAAGGAACGGTTTGCAGTATGTACTGAAAAAAACAGGAGTATTGGTCATCACCCTGCTCCTCATATCCCTGCTCGCCTTCCTGGCTTTCCAGATCATCCCGGCGGACCCCACCACAAAGCTCCTAGGCACCGACTATACCCCGGAGCGGGCGGAGGCCCTGCGGGAGGAGATGGGACTGAACAGGAACGTGTTCGTGCGCTACCTGGACTGGCTCACCGGGTTCGTCACCGGGGATATGGGCGACAGCTACAGCTATGGCATGGGCGTGGAAAAGGTCATGGAGGGGAAGGGCGCCGTCACGGCGGGCCTGTCCCTCATGGCGTGGCTCATGGTCATCGCCATCAGCATCCCTCTTGGCATCGCGCTGGCGCGCTATCAGGGCGGATGGCTGGATCGGGTATTCGTGGCCATGAACCAGGTGTTCATGGCCATTCCCCCGTTCTTCCTGGGCATCCTCTTTACATACGTTTTTGGCCTGGTACTGAAGTTATTCGTACCGGGCGGGTTCATAAGCCCCCAGGAGAGTTTCTGGGGGTTTTTGGGCTACCTGTTCTTCCCGGCCCTGGCCATCGCCATCCCCAAGGCGGCCATGGTCACGAAGCTTCTGCGCACATCCATCCTCAACCAGATGAAGGAGGACTATGTGCGCACGGCCTACAGCCGGGGCAACTCCCGCTGGGGGGTGCTCCGGGGCCATGTGCTGAGAAATGCCATATTGCCGGTGGTCACCTTCGTGGCCATGACATTGGCGGACATCGTGGCCGGGTCCATCATCGTGGAGCAGGTGTTCGCCCTGCCGGGGCTGGGCCGGCTTTTGCTGGCCAGCATCGGCAACCGGGACTACCCGGTGGTGCAGTGCATCGTGGTCATCATCGCCTTCATCGTGGTGTTCATGAACTACCTGGCGGACGTGGTGACCCAGTACATCGACCCGCGGGTCCGGCTGGGGTGAGGCTATGGACTTACGGCACAACAAAAACTTCAAAGCGGGGGCGGTCATCACCGCCGTGATGGTGACCATCATCCTGGTGGGCATGGTCTGGACCCCCTATGATCCCAACGCCATGGATGGCAAGGCCAAGATGCTCTCGCCCAGCCTTCAGCACCTGCTGGGCACGGACAATTTCGGCCGGGACATCTTCTCCCGGGTGGTGGACGGGGCCGGCGCCACAGCCGCCATCGCCGCCGCCACGGTGGCCATCGGCCTCGCGGCCGGGCTCGTCATCGGCGGGCTCACCGGCTACTACGGCGGGTGGCTGGACGAGGTGGTCATGCGCCTCAACGATGCCCTGGCGGCCTTCCCCAGCATATTGCTGGCCCTGGTGCTGGTGGCGCTGTTCGGCTCGGGCAAGTACCACATCATCTTGGCCCTGGGACTTCTCTTCATCCCCAGCTTCGCCCGGGTGGTCCGGGCGGAGGTGGCCCGGCAGAAGGCCCTGGACTACGTGGCCAGCGCCCGGCTCATGGGGGCGGGGGACATGCGCATCCTCTTCCTGCACATCCTGCCCAACATCATCCCCGTGCTGCTGCCCAGCGTGGCCATCGGGTTCAATAACGCGGTGCTGGCGGAGGCGTCCATGAGCTACTTAAGCGTGGGCGTCCAGCCCCCGGACGCCAGCCTTGGCCGGATGCTCAACGAGGCCCAGGGGTATCTTCTCACCGCCCCCTGGTACGCCCTCAGCGCCGGGGCGGCGATCATACTGCTGGTGCTGGGCTTCGGCCTTTTGAGCGAGGGACTGGGAGGCGACGGTCATGCTTCTTGACATCCGTGACCTGCATGTGACGTTCCTCTCCACCGGGAAGGAGGCCGTCCGGGGCGTGGATCTGCAGATCGCCCCCGGCCAGCGGCTGGGCCTGGTGGGGGAGTCCGGCTCGGGAAAGACCGTCACCGCCATGGCCCTGTCCGGGCTCATCGAGCGGTGGAACGTGAATATGACCGGCCAGGTCCTCTTTGAGGACCGGGACCTTCTCACCTGCTCCCGGAACGAGCTGCGCTCGGTCCAGGGCAAGGACATCGGCGTGGTGTTCCAGGAGCCCATGACCAGCCTGAACCCCCTCATGAAGGTGGGCCGGCAGGTGGAAGAGGTGCTGCGCATCCACACGGACCTCTCCGCCGCTGAGATCAGGCGCATGGCCCTTCAGGCCATGGACCAGGTGGGCCTGCCCGACCCGGAGCGGACGTATGAAAAGTACCCCCATCAGCTCTCCGGCGGCCAGCGGCAGCGGGCCGTCATCGCCTCCGCCATGGTCATCCACCCGAAGCTGCTCATCTGCGACGAGCCCACCACGGCCCTGGACGTGACCGTCCAGGCCCAGATATTGGAGCTGCTGCACAATGTGAGCGAGCAGTTCGGCGTGGCGATCCTGCTCATAAGCCACGACCTTTCCGTGGTGCGGCGGCTGTGCGACCATGTGGCGGTCATGTACCGGGGGCAGATCGTGGAGCGGGGCGTCACCGACGCCATCTTCAATGCCCCCCAGGACGAGTACACCAAGCGGCTCATCGCCGTCATACCCAAGAAGAGGAAGCACCATGAATGAGGCCCCCGCCACAACTGAACAGCGGGTCCTGGAAGTGGAGCACCTTACCGTCCGCTACTCCGACGCCACCGTATTCGGCCGGCGGAGCGGCTATGAGGCGGTCCACGATGTTAGTTTTTATGTAAACCACGGAGAGATCGTGGGCCTGGTGGGCGAGTCCGGCTGCGGCAAGTCCACGCTGTCCAAGGCCATATTGGGCATGCTGCCCAAGGATGAGATCACCGGCCGGATACGCCACTTCACCAAGCGGCCGCAGATGGTGTTTCAGGACCCCTTTTCCAGCCTGAACCCGTCCCGGACCGTGGGCTGGATACTGGAGGAGCCCCTGCGCATCTTC
>CANRMG010000032.1 GCA_947631675.1 uncultured Oscillospiraceae bacterium | reverse complement strand
AGGATTACCGCAACGGCGCCACCCTGGATGGCACCATCACGGAGGTGTCCCAGTACCCCGCGGGGGAGAACGACTACGCCAACTACTACTATGACTCCGGCAACAGCAACGTGTCCACCTATCCCTTCACCATCGAGATCAGCGAGGACGCGGACCTGCGGGAGGGCTACGGCGTGAGCGTGTACTATTCCCCGGCGGAGAAGCTGCGGGAAAACGGCGAGAACGGGTCCTACTTCGAGCTGGACAACATGTTCGTCCGCCGGGAGAACGGCCGCAGCTACGTCTATGCCATGGACGAAAACGGCCTTCTGGAGAAGCGGTACCTGACCACCGCGGGCGGCGACAGCTGGTCCACCCGGATCGCCGGCGGCCTGGATATGGATACGGACTATATTGCCTTCCCCTACGGCCGGTCCGTGAAGGAGGGGGCCAAGGCGATCCAGCAGGAGGATATAAGCGTCCTGTATAACGGCTACTGACAGGAGGCGGTCGTATGTTTGAGAACATATCCCTGGCGTTCCAAGGCATATGGGGCCATAAGATGCGGTCATTCCTGACCATGCTGGGCATCATCATCGGCATCGCCGCCATCATCACCATCGTGTCCACCATCAAGGGCACCAACGACCAGATCAAGGAGAGCCTCATCGGCTCCGGCACCAACGCCGTCACCGTGCAGCTGTACCAGGACACCTACCCCTACACCATCTCCGAGTGGCAGCCCGCCCCGGAGGGGGTGCTGCCCGTGTCCGAGGAGACGAAGAAGGAACTGGAGGAGCTGGACAACGTGGTGTCCGTGAGCCTCTACTGCAAACGCAGCAGCTATAACGGTGAGGTCTGCTACCAGAACAAGAGCTATACCGGCGACGTCTACGGCGTGGACGGGGCCTACTTCGCCGCCGCGGGCTATAAGCTCACCTGCGGCCGGAACTTCCTGCAGGAGGACTTCGATAAGTTTCGGAAGGTGGCCATCCTGGACGCCGGGGCGGCGTCCAGCCTGTTCGAGGGGGTGGACCCCATCGGGCAGATACTGGAGATCAAGCAGGAGCCCTTCACCGTGGTGGGCGTGATGAGCGAGAGCGCCCGGTCCGATTACGCCATCGAGACGGTCCAGGACTACCAGATGTACGCCGGGGACTCCGGCGGGCGGGTGTTCATCCCCCTGGCCGCATGGCCCATCCCCTTCGCCTTCGACGAGCCCCAGGCGGTCATCCTGAAGGCCGCCAGCACCGACGACATGACGGCCATCGGCCAGCAGGCAGAGGACCTTCTCACCAAGAGCCAGATCACCGCATCGAACGGCAGCTTCGCCTACAAGAGCGACGACCTGATGGGCCAGGCGGCCAAGCTGCAGGAGTTCTCCAACGCCACCAACAACCAGCTTCTCTGGATCGCGGGCATATCCCTTCTGGTGGGCGGCATCGGCGTGATGAACATCATGCTGGTGACGGTCACGGAGCGGACCCGGGAGATCGGCCTGAAAAAGGCCATCGGCGCGAGGAAGCGCCGCATCCTCTGGCAGTTTCTGACGGAGGCGGCGGCCCTTACCAGCATCGGCGGGATGCTGGGCGTGGCGGCGGGGCTGGGCCTGAGCCGGTTCATCGCCTCGGCCATGGGGACGCCAACCGCCGTGAGCTATCCGGCCATCGCGGTGGCGGTGCTGTTTTCCATGTTCATCGGCGTCATCTTCGGCATGATCCCCGCCGTGAAGGCGGCGAATCTGAATCCAATTGATGCGTTGAGAAGAGAATAACGCGGTTTAATCTGGAGGGGCCTACTATGCCTAGAAAAAAACAACCAGAGGTCACGCAGGAACCCTTGCTTTTTCCTGAAAGCAGTATGCAGTGTTTGTTAAACGAATCTTCAGTCTTTCATGATGTCATTTGCGCGCAAGAACAAGAGCTGCTGCATCCGCAATATTGTAGGAAAAATGGACTTCTGTTTGAAGAAGATTCAATTAATTGGTTGAAACATATCCCAAATGGATGTATAGACATGGTTTTCTCTGATCCGCCCTATAACATAGGTAAGGAGGATTGGGATGTGTTCAAATCACAGGAACAGTATATTGAGTGGTCAATGAATTGGATTCGTGAGGCGGCTCGGGTTTTAAAACCGTCTGGTACACTTTTGATATGCGGATTTACTGAAGTGTTAGCAGATTTGAAGCACCCAGCAATGAAGTATTTTAACGGATGCCGTTGGTTGATATGGCACTATAAAAATAAAGCGAACTTGGGGCTGGATTGGGGTCGGTCTCATGAAAGTATTTTATTATTGCGCAAGTCAAAGTGCTTTACGATGAATATTGATGAGATACGCATTCCATATAACGCACATACATTGAAGTATCCTGCTCACCCACAAGCAGAATCAAGTCAATATGGGAAAGGTAAACGGCAAGAAATAACGTGGAAACCAAATCCATTAGGGGCAAAACCAAAAGATGTGATAGATATTCCTACGACATGTAATGGTATGGGTGAAAAAACAAAACATCCTACACAAAAACCGGAAGAGCTCCTCCGAAAGCTCGTGTTGGCGACGAGTAACCCGGGAGATATTGTTTTAGACCCTTTTTCTGGCTCTGGAACGACGTTAGTAGTAGCCGAACAATTAGAACGGCGCTGGATAGGATGTGAGATAAATCCAGAGTATAATACATGGGCAATCAATAGAATCGATCACGTGATACAAAAGACGATTAGTGATTGGATTATGTATGACAGAGAAAATGTAAAGAGAAGGGAATCGATTCGATAATGCTACATCAATTGATTGATTATGCTTGTCACAAGGATAATTTTCTTACCGTTGAGGACTATGCTACATTTTGTCAGCGATATTTAGAATACATACAAGATGGGCTGCAGGCTGTCATCGTTTCATGCAATGAAAATAACTATCGATTTTTCCAATATGGCAATGAAGGAGCATATGCGGTAACGCGCCCAATCAACAGCAGTTTAATGCTATCTGTGGAAGATTTTGACAACGCAAGAAATGTCTCGTTAACTGCACTCCCCTGCATGAGAGAACTGAGAGAAGACATGGAAACGCGAAGCCTGATCAATCGCTTTGTGTATACTTGTCAGCAAAGCATAGGTGCGACCTTGGATGCTTTGCCGACGAGGGAAACCAATCGGGCTCGGAAAATCAATGGCGATTTGTTTGAACAGTTTATTCGGCAAATACTTATTGAAATGGGTATTGACGCGCGAAGCGGGACCGTGCAGGTGCCAATAGTCTCAGGTGGAGAGACATTGTTTTCTATGACTTATCAACACGATCTGATGGTTTGTGAACAGGATGAACTCAAAGCAATAGGGTCAGTAAAAACATCAAGTAAAGATAGACTGGATAAGATTTTTATCGATAAATTTCTTTATAATCGATTGACTGAGACTAATATGCCACATTTTGCTGTATTTCTTAATGATGTTCAAAGAAAAGGAGCAGAACCACATTATGGTGTAAATACTACATTCTTGACTGGGCATTATAAGGGATATACGATAAAGCTTAATCCGCTTGATGGAGTATATTACTGCGATATGAGACCTGTGATGAGAGAAGACCCGCTTTTAAGGAAAACAATTCATACACTGGACTATCTTTTAGTTGAAGATATTTGGAATTTCACATAAAATGCTTATCCCGGACGGTTCTCCGTCCGGGATAATAATGTATTTTACAATTGGCTCTTGAGCCATTCAAATATGGGCCTGCCGTCCGCCGTGTCGGGGCGGGCGTGGGCGAAGGCCATGCGCTCCGGGTTGAACTGGACACCCAGGATGGGGAGAGACTCATGCTCCACCGCCTCGATGACCCCATCCGGGGCCGTGGCGGTGACGCGCAGGCCCTGGCCGATGCGGCCCAGGCCCTGATGGTGGGAACTGTTGACCGCCACGTCCCCGCCGTAGAGCCGGTGCAAAAGGCTGTCCGGCGCGACGGCAGTGGGGTGGACGCTGTCGGCGTGGTCGTGGGCCTTGTGGCTCTCCGCCGTGGGCAGGTCCTGGATAAGATCTCCGCCGAAGTACACGTTTATGAGCTGGTGGCCCCGACAGATGCCCAGGACGGGCCGCCGCGTCTGGACGAAGGAGTCCAGGATGGCTTTCTGGGTCTGAACAAAGGCCTCCAATATGGCGATCTGGGCCTCGTCCAGGAGAAGGTCGATGTCGAAGGAACCGGCATTCTCCGCCCCGAACCGGGCCGGGTGGATGTCCCCGCCGCCGGGCAGCAGCAGCCCGTCGCACCGGGCGGCGTCCGCCGTGTCCAGGGTCACCACGGGCTCTATGTCCAGGGCCCGCAGGGCCGCCACGTAGTTTTGTACCTTCTCCTCATAGCCCGGCAGGGCGACGGTCTTCATAGGTCGTACCTCACCATGTCCTCCAGGGTCTCCCCCCGGACGATGAGCCGGTCGGCGCCGCCCCGCAGGGCCGCCATGGGCGGCCGGGGGACCCGGTTGTAGTTGGAGGCCATGGAGTAGTTGTAGGCGCCGGTGACCAGCACGGCCACCCTGTCCCCAGCCCGGACGGGCTGGAGGGCCACGTTCTCGCCGATGAGGTCGCCGCTTTCGCAGCAGCGGCCCGCGAGAGTCACCCGCTGGGTCTGGGGCTCATTGGCCCGGTCCGCCGCCACGGCGCTGTGGCGGGCACCGTAGAGAGCGTAGCGGGGGTTGTCGCCCATGCCCCCGTCCAGGGCCACATAGCAGGCCCCGCCGGGGACGGACTTCACGTTCTGCACCGTATAGAGGGTCACGCCCGCCGCGGCCACGATGCCCCGGCCGGGCTCCATATACACCGTGGGCACGGGGTAGGAGAGCGCGGCACACTTCTCCTTCAGCCGCCCGGCCACTACGGCGATCATCCCGGCGCAGTCGGGAGAGACCTCCCCCTCCTCATAGGCCACGGCGAAGCCGCCGCCCAGGTCGAGGACAGAGGCGGTATAGCCCGTCTGGCGGCGCACCTCGTCCATGAACGCGGCCATCACGTCCGCCTCCAGGCAGAAGGGGCCGGGCTCGAAGATCTGGGAGCCCACGTGGCAGTGGAAGCCCGCCAGGTCGACGTGGGGCAGAGCCAGGGCCTTCTTCGTCACGGCCAGAGCCTGGCCCGTGGGGATGGGCACGCCGAACTTCACGTCGATGACGCCGGTGTTCACGGCGGCGAAGGTGTGGGGATCGATGCCCGGCGTCACCCGCAGCAGCACCTGCTGGCGCAGGCCCAGCTCGCCGGCGACGGCGTCGATGCGTATTAGCTCCTCCTCGCCGTCCGCGGCGATGAGGCCCACGCCGCTGTCTATGGCGTAGCGGATGTCCGCCTCCGTCTTGGCGTTGCCGTGGAAGCATATATCCTCCGCCGGGAAGCCCGCGGCGAGGGCGGTATAGAGCTCGCCGGAGGACACAGCGTCCAGGCCCATGCCCTCCTCCTTCGCCCAGCGGCACAGCTCCTTGCAGCAAAGGGCCTTGGAGGCATAGTAGGGCCGGCTCCCGGCGGGAAAATGCTCCGCCATGGCGGAGACGTACAGGGCCATCCGCTCCCGGACCATGTCTTCGTCCAGCAGGTACAGGGGCGTGCCGTACTTCTCCGCTAGGGTCAGGACGTCCACGCCCCCCAGGCAGAGATGGCCCGCCGCGTTCACAGTAAGGTTCGGCTGTTGCAGCATAGGAAATTACCTCGAGATGTCATGTGCGCCCCGCTGTAGACGGGCAGGGCGAAAAATGTTATACTCTGTATGCGGGCACGCGCCCGCTATTGCCAATATATTACAGCCAACGCGCCGCCAATGCAAGCACTTTCGCGGCGCGGAAGGGAGGAACGCATATGAATACGCCCAGGGAGATCGCCGCGTCCTATGTGGAGACCGGGTACAACAAGGCGACTATGCCCAAGGGGAGGATGTTCCTGCTGGCGGTGCTGGCAGGGATGTTCATCGCCTTCGCCGGGGCGGCCTCGTCCATCGGCTCCGCCGCGGCGGGAAAGCTGGCGGGGGCCTGCATCTTCCCGGCGGGGCTGGCCATGGTGGTCATCGTGGGAAGTGAGCTGTTCACCGGCAACAACCTGATGGTCATATCCCTGTGGGAAAAGCGCATCACCGCAGGGCAGATGCTCGCGGCCTGGGCCGTGGTGTACATAGGCAACTTTGCCGGGAGCCTTCTCATCGCGGCCCTGGCGGTGTACGGCGGGGCCTTCGGGGCCTGGTATGAGCCCCTGGTGGCCACGGCGGTGACGAAGGTGTCCCTGCCCTTCGGCGAGGCGCTCATGCGGGGCGTGCTGTGCAATATCCTGGTCTGCGCGGCGGTGTGGATGGGCATGGCGGCGAAGGACGCCGGGGGAAAGGTCATATGCCTCTACTTCCCGGTGATGGTGTTCGTGCTGTGCGGCTACGAACACTCCGTGGCCAATATGTTCTTCATCCCCGCGGGGCTCTTCGCCGCCGGGCGGTACGGCGCGGCCGCAGAGGGGCTCACATGGGGAGCCATGTTCGTAAAGAACCTGCTGCCCGTCACCGTTGGCAATATCCTGGGCGGCGCGGGGCTGGGCACGGTCCTGTGGGCGGTGGACCGGCCGAAGAAGTGAAAATAAAAAATGGCCGGACGGGATAAGGTATCCCGCCCGGCCGGTCCGCCGGTCACGCTCCCCTGAGCGTGGCTTTTTTGTCGTGTATCTTCCGGGCGATGTACACCGCCGGGGTGTCCAGCAGACTGGTCACCACGTAGATGGCATAGCCGGAGAGGATGATGCTGGTGAGAAGGGAGGGGGTGTAGCCCTCCATGCCCGCGAAGGCGGCCAGATTGAACAGCACCGTGTTCACAAGCTGGCTCACCAGGGTGGAGCCGTTGTTGCGAAGCCATAAAAACTTCCGGTGGTCGCCAAACTTCTTGTCCGTGAAGTCCCACCACTTGTGGTAGAGCCACACGTCCAGAAACTGGCTCACGGCGTATACCGACATGCTGGCCAGGACCATGCGGGGCGTGGTGGAGAAGATGGCCCGGATGGAGGGCATGGCCCAGTCGCTCTCCGCCGGGACGTACAGCATCCAGCTGTAGGTCAAAAGGGCGAAGAACACCGACGCGCATATGCCCAGGAACACCGCCTTGTTGGCGGCCTTTTTGCCGGAATTCTCGCTGAGGATGTCCGTGATGAGGAACGTGGCGGCGAACAGCAGGTTGCCCAATGTCTGCTCCATGCCGAAGGCCACTACCAGGATCAGGACCTCGATGTTGGACAGGATGGTCACCGTCACCGTCATGCCGTACAGGCCGATGTCGCCGAACAGCCGGTAGGCCAGCAGCACCGCCCCGAAGATGAACACCACGGAGACTGCCAGGATGAGTTCGTTCATTCAGTTTTCCTTCCCGGAGACACAGCAAAGGGAGCGCTACCGCGCTCCCCAGAAATAGATGGTCCCCTCGCCGTAGTTTTGATTTAACGCCGGTCTCCCGGCGCAGGGCAGGATGGTCACGAACTGCCCAGTTAGCCTGTATGAAATTGGCTGTTTCATACTATACAGTATGAAAGTGCGGTTGTCAAGAGTTCTCGTCCTCATTTTCCAGGTATTCGTAATATTCCGCCTCGCTGGCGAAGAGCATATACCGTCCGTCCACCAGTCCGTAAAAACCTACTGCCGTAAAATATCCGCGCATCGCTCAAGTCCTCCTTTGGTTTTTGTTCTTTGTGACTATAGGATACAGGCACGGAAGTACAATAAAACGGACAGCAAAAAGGCTTTACGAACGGGGCCGCATACGGTATAATCAGATCAGATCATCATATTGTCGGAGAGAGAAAGACGATGATATACATCCTCTATAACCCCCTGGCCAACAACGGAAAGGGCACCGAGGGCCTGGACGCGGTCATCGCCGCCGCCGGCGCGCGCCATAAGGACGAGACGCCGGAGCTGGTGGACGTGACGAAGGAGGACGAGGCGGCGCTTCTCATGGCCATGGGCAGGGGGGACGAGGCCATCCTCTGCGGGGGAGACGGTACGCTCCATTACCTGGTCAACGCCCTGGACGGGCGGGTGCCTGCCGCGCCGGTGTACCTCTGGCGGATGGGCACGGGCAACGACTTTCTCCGGGACGTGCTGGGGAAGAAAAAACAGCAGATGGTCCTGCTCAATCCCTACCTTGAAAACCTGCCCACGGCGGAGATCGGCGGAAAGCGCCTGCGGTTCATCAACAACGTCAGCTTCGGCCTGGATGGCCAGACATGCGAGCTGGGGGAGCAGGAGAAGGCCCGGCTGGGCCGGCCGGTGAACTATATCCTCGTGGCTCTGCGGCTGCTTTTCAGGGACTATCAGCCGGCGAAGGCCTCCGTCACCGTGGACGGGGAGACGAGAGAGTATGAGCAGGTCTGGGTGGCCTCCGCCTTCAACGGCAGGTACGTGGGCGGCGGCATGAAGCTGGCCCCGGACCAGGACAGGACGGGCGACAAGCTCTGCTGCGTGGTGCTGCACAGCCTGAGCCGGCCGAGAGCGCTGGCCAACATCGCGAAGGTGCTGTGGGGCGGGCACGTGAAAATGAAGGAGTGCGACGTGCGCTTCGGCCGGGACATATCCGTCACCTGCGACATCCCCATGGGCAACAACCTGGACGGGGAGCCCACGGCGCGGGTCACCAGCTTCCGGGCCAGGAAATGAGAGCGCTTGCGCATCCGGGGCAGGTATGTTAAAATATAATCAGTGACAGGCGGAAAGGAGGCGTATCCATGGACGAGCTGAAGCTGGTGGTGGCCAGTAACCTTATCAAGCTGCGCCAGAAGGCGGGCATGACCCAGGCGGAGCTGGGGGAGAAGCTGAACTACTCCGACAAGACCGTGTCCAAGTGGGAGCGGGGCGAGTCCATGCCCGACGCCTACAGCCTCATCCGCCTGGCGGAGATATACGGCCTGACCGTGGACGATCTTCTGCACAACGATACCGGCTGGCAGGACCCGGTGGAGAAAGCCAAAGCGGCGGAGAAGGCCGCGGCGCCCACCTTTTCCAGCCGCATGGTCACCATGGTGGCCATCGTGGGGATATGGACCATGGCGGTGATCATGTTCGTGGTCTGCTGGATCGTACTGGACCAGGTGCTCTGGCTCATCTTTGCCAGCGCCGTGCCCGTGAGCCTCATCACGCTGCTGGTATTGAACTCCGTGTGGAACAAGGGCCGGCATAATATGATCATCATCATGGCCCTGGTGGCCACGATCGTCACGCTCATATTCCTTTTTTTGCGGCGGTATGCGCCGTGGCAGCTTTTCCTGATCCTCATACCGGCGGAGATCCTGGTGGTGCTGTGCTTCCATATCCGGGGGCGCAGGGCCTGAAAACGCGGGCACTCTCCGTATCGTAGAATAAAAATCACCGGGACGTAGAGAGATTCTCCGTCCCGGCGTTTTTTTGAGAGGGTATTTTCCCCAACAGGAGGTTGCGCGCCGGGGGCGGGGCGTATAAAATGTCCCTATAAGCGACCGGGCCGCTGTGGCCCTGAAGGAGGAACGATCGATGAGCGATTATGTGCTGAGCTGCTGCTCCACCGTGGATCTGAGCAGGGAGCATTTGGAGCGCCGGGACATCCCCTGCGTGTTTTTCCACTACTTTTTGGACGACAAGGAATATATGGACGACCTGGGCCAGACCATGCCCCTGGACAAGTTCTACAAGGCCATGACCGACGGGGCCATGACCAAGACCGCTCAGGTGAACATCTCGGAGTACCTGGACTTTTTCACCCCGTTTTTGGAACAGGGCAAGGACATCCTGCACCTGACGCTGTCCTCCGGCATCTCCGGCACCTATAACTCCGCTATGAACGCCGCCGCCATCGCCCGGGAGCGGTACCCGGAGCGGAAGATATACGTGGTGGACTCCCTGGCGGCCTCGTCTGGCTACGGCCTTCTCATGGACGCCCTGGCGGACAAGCGGGACGCGGGGATGGGCATAGACGAGCTGCGGGACTGGGCGGTGGAGAACCGCCTGCGGATGCACCATTGGTTCTTCTCCACGGACCTTACCTTCTTCGTCCGGGGCGGCCGCATCTCCAAGGCGGCGGGTGTGTTCGGCGGGGCCCTCAAAATATGCCCGCTGATGAATGTGGACTTCCAGGGCCGGCTCATCCCCCGGGAGAAGATACGCACCAAGCCCAAGGTGATAAAGGCCATCGTGGACAAGATGGAAAAGTGCGCCGACAAGGGCCTGGACTACGACGGCAAGTGCTATATCTCCAACTCCGCCTGCGTCGAGGATGCCCGGGAGGTGGCGAGGCTTGTGGAGGAGCGGTTTACCAAGCTGGACGGAAAGGTGCTCATCAACGACATCGGCACCGTCATCGGCGCCCATACGGGACCCGGCACGGTGGCCCTGTTCTTCTGGGGCAAAAAGCGGGAGGACTGAACGAAAATTGACGCCGCCCGGGGCATTGCCCCGGGCGGTTTTGCTTGACAGAGCATGGGCGTAGAGGGTATAGTATATGAGCCGCGAAGGCGGCATATCCGGGTGTAGCGCAGTTGGTAGCGCGGGTGGTTTGGGACCACCAGGCCGCAGGTTCGAACCCTGTCACTCGGACAGTGAAAAAAGACACACCTTTAGGTGTGTCTTTTTTCACTATGACGGATCCGACATTGTGATAAATCCGTTATGCTTCAGCGTCATGGTAAAGGTCACAACTCTGTCGAGCATTCTGTCCCTTTCGTCCGGGAACGCTTCTTCCATGATCCGCACGATATCCGCGATCGTGTTTTCTCCGTTCATATTCTCCCATACGACCGTGCCGTACCTGTCGAGGGCGATATGGCTCACGGGCGGCTTTTTGAATACTTTCTGTGCGATACGATCATAAAAACCGTTATGCTCCATATCGACCTCCGCCATGCCGTCGTCGGTCATTCGCCACGGGTGTTTGTCGTCACGTATGGGGATCTGATCCATATAATTGGCTGGCATTCTTCTCTTTCCTGCCATTATTCCTTATTCTTCTTTCCGCCGGATATGAACACCAGCATAACAGCGATGAGTCCCGCAAAGAACGCAAGGCCGCCCCAATTGCCCAAGATCCCGCCCAGGCTCATATCAACGCCAAGCACGGTGCATACTGCCAGAATGATCCCGACGATCCCCTCTCCGGCGATCATTCCTGAGGAATACAGTACGCCGTTGTCAATGACCTCTTTACGTCCCGTCTCCGACCTGAACTTCCGCTTTTCCACCAAAAGTCTGATGAGTCAGCCGACCATGATAGGGATGGATAAATGTGGCAGATACAGGCCGAGTGCGAACGGCAGCACCGGTACACCGACGATCTCAACGACTATCGCGAGAAATACGCCGGTGAATACGAGCCCCCACGGCAAATTGCCGCCCATAACGCCCTCGACCACCATTTTCATGAGCATGGCCTGCGGTGCCGGAAGTTCCTGTGAACCATAGGACCATGCCGCATTCAACAGATTCAGCACACCCGCTATGGCAAGCCCCGACGCCACCGTGCCGATAAGCTCGCCGTACTGCTGATATATCGGCGTCGCGCCCACGATATAGCCCGTTTTCAGATCCTGCGATGTGTCGCCGGCCATGGCGGCGACGATACATATGACCGTTCCGATGCATATAGCCGTAGTCATTCCGGCCATACCGGTGCTGCCGGTGGCTTTAAGAATGATCGCAGCAACAAGGAGCGTTGCGATAGCCATGCAGGATACGGGCTGTTCGACGAACCGACAAGTCCGACCATACGTGCCGAAACCGTTGCGAAGAAGAAACCGAACACGATTATGATCAGGGCGGCAAGAAGTCCTATCGGCACGCCCGGTATGAGCCACAGCAGTATTACGAGGACACTTTTGCGCCGCATATGTAGCCGACGCCCACCAGGGACGGAAGCACGTCCATACCTATGCCCGATTCGGGGTACGCTTTTATGGACCAGTCTATCTCGCTGGGAAACAGACGCAAACCATCGGCAATGAACTTGTAAACAGCCGATATGCCCAGACCTGAAAATACGATCTTCGATTTGTCACCGCCCTCTTCTCCGGCAAGCAGCACTTCTGAGCAGGCCTGTCCTTCAGGGAACGGCAGAACGCCGTGCTCTTCAACGATGAGCGCCGTGCGCAGGGGTATCATGAACAATACGCCCAGAATGCCGCCGCATATCGCAATGACCGTGATCATAAAAAACGACGGTGTATCGCCCTCGCCCTGCGCCGCCCACATGAACAGCACGGGAAGCGTGAATATCGCGCCTGCTGCAAGTGACTCGCCCGCCGAGCCGATCGTCTGCACCATGTTGTTTTCAAGGATCGACTTCTTGCGCATGATCACGCGTACGACGCCCATGGATATTACTGCCGCAGGGATCGACGCAGAAACGGTCATACCGACGCGCAGCCCCAGGTACGCATTTGCCGCGCCGAACACCACAGCGAGGATCACGCCGAGGATAACAGACATCGGCGTAAACTCCGGCATGACCTTATCCGCGGGAATGTAAGGCTTGAATTTCTCGTTTTGGCTGTCCACTTCGTTTTCTTCCTTTTCCATTTAAGGTAGAATAGCGATGACTATATTATTTTACCACAAAGTCGCAGGATCATCAACTGAGCTGCTCCCTGTTAGTGTATTTAATAAACACATCGATAAAAACGTATTGACAAGACAAAAATGGCTTTATAAAATATTTGGCAAGGACATATTCGATAAGGAGAGGATCATATGCTGACGAACATTCCCGTAGTAAAGCTGGGTATCATCGCGGTGAGCCGCGACTGCTTCCCCATCGAGCTCAGCCAGAAGCGGCGCAAGGCCATCGTGGAGGCCTATAAGGGCGAGCTCTACGAGTGCCCGGTGACCGTGGAGAACGAGAAGGATATGCTAAAGGCCGTGGAGGACGTGACGAAGGCCGGGTGCAACGCTCTGGCGGTGTTCTTGGGCAACTTCGGCCCCGAGACCCCGGAGACCCTCATCGCCAAGAACTTCGACGGTCCCTGCATGTACGTGGCCGCCGCCGAGGGCGACGGGGACATGATAAATGGCCGCGGCGACGCCTACTGCGGCATGCTGAACTGCTCCTATAACCTTGGCATGCGCCATCTTTCCGCCTATATCCCCGAGTACCCCGTGGGCACGGCGGAGGAGCTGGCGGAGAAGATAGGCGGGTTCGTGCCCATCGCCCGGGCCATCCTGGGTCTCAAGGACCTGAAGATCATCACCTTCGGCCCCCGGCCCCAGGACTTCTTCGCCTGCA
>CANRMG010000031.1 GCA_947631675.1 uncultured Oscillospiraceae bacterium | reverse complement strand
GCTCGCCGGTGAGGCTCTTTTTCACCATCTCCGGCGTCAGGCTGGGGATGCTGGGGCGGATGGCCTCGTGGGCGTCCTGGGCGTTGGAGCCGGTCTTGTAGCGCCGGGGCTTGCCGTAGTAATACTCCTCGCCGTAGTGGCTGCGGATAAAGCTGCCCGCCGCCGCCAGGGCGTCCTCGGATAGACGCAGGGAGTCGGTACGCATGTAGGTGATGAGGCCGATGGTGCCCTCTCCCTCCACGTCCACGCCTTCGTAGAGCTGCTGGGCGATAGACATGGTCCGCCGGGGGGTCATGCCCAGGCGGCGGCTGGCCTCCTGCTGGAGGGTGGAGGTGATGAAGGGGGGCGACGGGCTGCGCTTTTTCGTGCCGTGGGCGATGTCGGTGACGGTGAAGGGCCTGCCCTTCACCGCGTCGGTGACGGCGTTCACCTCCGCCTCACTGTGCAGCTCCTGCTTTTTCTTGTCGGTGCCGTGGTAGAGGGCCTGGAAACTCTCGCCCTTCTCCGTGGTCAGGGTGGCGGTCAGGTGCCAGTATTCCTCCGGCTTGAAGTCCTGTATCTCCTGCTCCCGGTCCAGGACCATACGGGTGGCCACGGACTGGACGCGGCCGGCGGACAGGCCCTTGCGGATCTTCCGCCACAGCAGGGGGCTCAGCTTATAGCCCACGATGCGGTCCAGGATGCGCCGGGCCTGCTGGGCGTCCACCAGGTCCTGGTCGATGTCCCGGGGGCTGGCGATGCCCTCCCGCACCACGTTCTTCGTGATCTCGTTGAAGGTGACCCGCCGGGCCTTCCCGTCGGGGATGTCCAGCAGCTCCTTCAGGTGCCAGGAGATGGCCTCGCCCTCTCTATCAGGGTCCGTCGCGAGATAGACGGTGCCCGCCTTGGCGGAGGCCTTTTTCAGCTTGTCGATCACGTCCTCCCGGCCCTTCACGGGCTGGTAGTCCGGCTCGAAGCCGTGCTCGATGTCCACGCCCATGGTGCTCTTTGGCAGGTCCCGCAGGTGACCCATGGAGGCCACCACCTTATAGCCCGTGCCAAGGTAGCGCTCGATGGTCTTTGCCTTGGCCGGGGATTCCACGATGACAAGGTCGTTTTTCGTCGATGCCATTTGTATTCCTCGCTTATCGTTGCTTTCTCGTATAGCGCCCGCCGCTCTGGACCACACGGCCCGCCAGCTGCAGCATGGTCAGGGCGGCCAGGGTCTCCGGCGCGGACAGGCCCGCCCCGGCGATGATCTCGTCGGCATGCATATTCGGACGGGTCAGCGCGGCCATGACCTTCCGCTGGTCCTCAGGCAGGTCGTCCCACCTGTCCGGGTCCGGGGCCGGCTCTTCTGTTACGTCAATATAAACTATGTCTTTGGGCTTGTCAATCTCTTTTTTAATATGTATCTCCGCTGGTTCCTGGGGAAAAAGGTCGGTACGGGCGCTATAGGCGCGCAAAACGGCGGCTGCGCCCGTGACGGGGACGGCTCCCTGCATGATGAGCTCATTGCAGCCGGCGCTGGCGGGGGCATCCGCGTTGCCGGGCACGGCGAACACATCCCGATTCTGCTCCAGGGCGTGGTCGGCCGTACTGCGGGTACCGCTCTTCCGGGGCGCCTCCACCACCGCGACGCCCAGGCTGAGCCCGGTGACGATGCGGTTTCTGGTCTTGAAATCCCCCGGGAAGGTCCGCAGCCCCGGCGGGTACTCGCTCACCAGCGCCCCGCTGGCCTTGACCTCTTCAAACAATCCCCTGTTCTTGGCGGGATATACCTGATCGATGGCCGTGCCCAGCACACCGATCGTCACGCCGCCGGCCCGGAGGGCAGCCTCCATGGCGGCGCTGTCGCAGCCCACGGCCAGGCCCGACACCACCACTGCGCCGCCCAGGGCCAGGTCCCGGCCCATGACCCCGGCCATCTTCAGGCCGTAGGGCGTGGCGTTCCGGGTGCCCACCACGGCAATGAGGGCCCGATCGTCCACAGGCGGCAGCTTGCCCCACACATACAGCACCGCCGGCGGGTCGGCGATCTGCCGCAGCCGATCGGGGTAGTCCGCGTCCTGGACCGTCAGGATCTCTATGCCGTGCTCCTGGCAGAAGGCCAGGGCCTTGGAGGGCCTTTCCATGCTCTTGTCGCACAGCTTGTCCGCCTCGGCGGTCTGCAGCAGCGGCTCCGCCTCCAGCAGCTCCTCCCTTTTGGCGAAGAATACCGCCTCCGGCCCGCCCATGGTCTGAGCCAGCCGGGCCTTCATCACCGGCCGCACCCCGGTCACGCAGCTGAGCCACACCCAGTATTTCAGTCGGGCCATGGCATATCTCCTCTCACCATCTCCCACATGGCCACCGCCGCGGCCACGCCGGCGTTCAGGCTCTCGGCCCGGGGCTCCATAGGGATGCGCACCGTTCCGGCGCACAGGGCCAGAAGCTCCGCCGTGAGCCCTTTCCCCTCGTTGCCCACCGCCACCGCCAGAGGCGGCGCCGGCAGGGCCCGGATGTCCAGCCCGCCGGGGGCCAGGGCCGCGCCGTACAGGGGCAGGCCCCGCAGCGCGTCATTAAGGCCCGCCAAGTCCGTGCGGACCACGCACTGGCGAAATATGGCCCCCATGGAGGCCCGGACGGTCTTGGGATTATAGGGGTCGGCGCAGGCGCCGCACAGCACCACCATATCCATCCCGAAGGCGTCCGCCGTCCGCAGGACCGTGCCCACGTTGCCAGGGTCCTGAACGTTCTCCAGCACGATGGCCCGCCGGAGGGTCTCCGCCGGGGGCAGGGGCCGCATCTTCACGGTGAACACCGGCCCCGGGGAATTTTGCAGCGGCGACACGGCCTTCAGGATCTCCGGCGCGGCCAGCCGCACGGGCAGGCCGGGCATATCCTCCCCCGCCAGCACGCATGTGATCTCCGCCCCGGAGGCCATGGCCTCGGTCAGGAGCGTCTGTCCGGCGCAGAGATACTCGCCCGCCTCCTGGCGGGCCTTGGGGTCCGTTCCCAGGGCGATGAATCGTTTTACCAGCTCGTTCTGCCGTGACCGTATCAGTTCCATAAGCCGCCACACCTTCAAGTTTTTGTCCAGTATAGAGCCTCGCCGCCGGCTTGTCAATTTCCGCCGCCAAATAAAAAGCGGGGAGAGACCCGGCCTCTCCCCGTCTGTGCTTTTCTGTTTTCAGGTGCGGGTGCGGTGCATGGGCACCTTGTCCGCCCCCAGGGTCCGCAGGTTCTCCAGCACGCCCCGCTTGTCGGCCTGGCCGATGAGGGTGTCCCGGGCCTTTTTGGATTCCTGGACGGTCATATTCTTGCTGGGGCCGCCCACGCAGCCGCCCTCGCAGACCATGCCCTCGACGAAGTCCGCCGGCAGCCGCCCGGCCTTCATCAGCAGCAGCGCCTTCTTGCACTCCGCCGCGCCGGAGCACTTCATCACCTCGGGCTTTATATCCTCGCCCATCTCCTCGAAGCAGCGGACCACCGCGGCGGTGACGCCGCCGCCGTCGCCGAAGCGCTTGCCGTAGACGGAGCTCTGCTGGGCGCCGTTGGGCTCCGGCTCCAGTTCGATGTCCTTGCCGTGCATGAGGGAGCGGGCCTCGCCGTAGGTGAGGACATAGTCGGCGTTGCCCTCGATGCCGTGCAGGTTCACCTCGCTCTTTTTGGCGATGCAGGGGCCGATGAACACGGTCACCGTATAGGGGTCCAACTGCTTCAGATACCGGCTCACCGCGCACATGGGGCTGACGGTAGTGGACATGTTCTCTGCCAAGGCGGGGAAATGGATGTTGATCATGTTCACGAAAGCCGGGCAGCAGGAGGTGGTCATCTTCTTCCCCTCCTTATAGGCCTCGGCCCACTCGGCGGCCTCGGACGCGGCGGTCATATCGCCGCCCAGGCCCACCTCCACCATGTCGGCGAAGCCCGCCTTCTTCAGGGCGGTGCGCCAGCTCTGCATGGTGATGTCCGGGCCGAACTGGCCCTCAGTGGCCGGGGCCAGCATGGCGATGACCTTCTTACCCGCCTTGATCTCGCTGATGACCTGCACCACGGAGGCCTTGGTGCCGATGGCGCCGAAGGGGCAGTTGTGGATGCAGATGCCGCAGCGGATGCACTTATCCTCGTCGATGCGGCAGATGCCGTACTCGTCGTAGGTGATGGCGTCCACGGGGCATACCTTCTTACAAGGCCGCTCCAAGTGGGCGATGGCGTTATAGGGGCAGGCGGCGGCGCACTTACCGCACTCCCGGCACTTGTTGGGGTCTATGTAGGAGCGGTTGGGGCCCATAGAGATGGTGCCGAACTGGCAGGAGTTCTGGCAGGCCTTGCCCACGCACTTGCGGCAGTTGTCCGTTACGATATAGGACGCGATGGGGCACTCCTCGCAGGCCGCGTTGATGACCTGGACCATGTTGTTGGAACGGGTGCCGGTGGGGCTCTTCCCCTCCGCCAGGCGCACCCGCTGGCGTATGATCTCCCGCTCCTTATAGATGCAGCAGCGGAACGTGGCCTGGGGTCCCGGGATCATCGTATAGGGTATCTGGTCCCGTCCCTCCTCCAGCCTGCCCTCCCAGGCCAGCCGGCAGACCTCCTTCATCACCTCATGCTTTACCTGTGCGATGGCTTCGTCGTTGGTTACCATATGTCTGTCTCCCTGTGTCTTGCTGATCTATCTCCGCCATTATAGCGGCATGCATCCAAAAATGCAAAGCTTCTTTGTTCCAATTCCGGCAGGACCGCTCATTTTATGAGCTTTTCCACCGCCTGGCACAGCTCGTCCACGGCGGCCTGGTCCCCGGCGTTGATGGCATCCACCATACAGTGGCGCATATGGTCCTGCAAGATCACCTTGCCCGTGCTGCCAAGAGCCGAGCGCACCGCCGCCAGCTGGATGAGCACCTCGGAGCAGTCCGCCCCCTCCTCCACCATCCGCTTCACCTTCTCCAAGTGGCCGATGGCCCGGGCCAGCCGGTTCACCACCGCCTTCTGGTTTTCATGGACATGGCCGTGGCTGTGGGCGATGCCGTGGGCGTGCATATACTCGTGGTCATGGACCTGGTCGTGCTGTTCGGACATGGCGCGCTCCTTTTTTATCCCCCCACCCGGCTTGCGGGCCGCCCGGCGGGTCTGTTACTATTCAATAGACTTCGGTCTATTATACCGGTTTCCGGGGAAAAAGGGAAGGCACAAATATGATGATTCTGAAAAAACTGACGGCCCTGCTTTTGGCGGCTGTGCTGGTCCTGGGCCTGGGCGCTCCGGCCCTGGCGGCGGAGGATGAGTCCACCCTGGTCTACGCAAGCTCGGACTATACCCGGATTGACCCCGCCATGGACGAGCACGGGGAGATCAACATCCTTCTGTTCGACGGCCTCACCGCTCACGACGGGGACAATAACGTGGTCCCGGGCCTCGCAGAGAGCTGGGACTATGACGCCGGCGTCTTTTCCTATACCTTCCACCTCCGCCCGGGCGTCACCTGGCACGACGGGGAGCCCTTCACCGCTGCCGACGTGAAATTCACCATCCAAGCCATCATGGACCCGGCGAACCTCTCCGAGAACGCCCCCAACTATGAGGACGTAACGGCCATTGACGTGCTGGACGAGTATACCGTCCGCTTCACCCTCTCCGCGCCCAACGTTGCTTTCCTGGACTATATGACCATGCCCATCCTGCCCCGGCACCTTCTGGAGGGCGAGGACTTTCAGACCTCCGACTTTTTCCGCCATCCCGTGGGCACCGGGCCCTATAGGCTGGAGCGCTGGGACGAGGGCCAGGCCATCACGCTGATAAAGAATGAGGACTATTTCAAAGGCCCCGCCCACATCGACCGGATCATCTTTAAGATCGTGCCCGACGACAGCGTCCAGGCCATGCAGATGCGCTCCGGCGAACTGGACCTGGCCCAGCTCGCCCCCCATGATGCGGAGGCCTTTGCCGGTCTGGATGGATACGATGTGTATAACATGACTACCTCCGACTACCGGGGCATCCTGTTCAACTTTTGGAATCCCTACTGGGCCGAAAACCGCGACATCATTCCCGCCGTCTGCTGCGCCATTGACCGCCAGGCCATCGTGAACGCGGTGCTCCTGGGCCACGGGGAGCCGGCCTACAGCCCCCTGCAGCGCAATGTGTATAACTGCCCGGACGTGGAGCGGTACGACTACGACCCGGACCGGGCCCGGTCCATTCTGGAGGCCGCCGGGGCAGAGCTGGGCGAGGATGGCTTTTATTACCGCGGCGGCGAGCGGCTGGGCTTCGTCATCGAGGCGCCCGCTGGGGACAACGTGCGCATCGGCATGGCCCAGGCCGCGGCCCAGCAGCTGCGCCAAGTGGGTCTGGACGTGACGGCGGACATCCCCGCCGTGGTGGATTGGGGCGGCCAGATGGCCTACCTCATCGGCTGGGGCAGCCCCTTCGACGCCGACGACCACACGTACAAAGTTTTCGGCACGGACAAGGGCGCCAACTACAGCGGCTACTACAACGCCGACGTGGACAAGTACCTGACTCAGGCCCGGGAGACCGACGACCCAGCCGCCCGGCGGGAAGCCTACGCTGCCTTCCAGAAGGCCCTGGCCGCGGACCCGGCCTTCGCCTTCATCGCCTATATCGACGCGGATTACGTGGCCAAAGACACCATCCACGGCATCGACCCGGACACGGTCATGGGCCACCACGGGGTGGGCATCTTCTGGAACGTGACCGACTGGACCATGGAGTAAGACAAACATGAACGCTCTGCTCACCATCTTCAAAAGGCTGCCCGGGCTGCTGGGGAGCCTTTTCGTGCTGTCCCTGGCGGTCTTCTGGGCGGCCCATCTGGCCCCCGGGGACCCGCTGACGGCCTGGTACGGGGAGCGGGCGGAGCGCCTGACGGCCGAGGAGCGTGCCCGGACGGAGGAGCAGCTGGGCCTGGACCAGCCCCTGCCCGTCCAGTATGCCCAGTGGCTGAAAAGCGCCCTCCATGGGGACCTGGGCATATCCTATAAATACCGGGAGGACGTGGGCCGGGTCATCCGGGACCGGGCCGGGAACACCCTGCTTCTGGGCGGCTCGGGCTTCATCCTCATCTTCCTGCTGGCCCCGGCGCTGGCCGCGCTGTGCATCTGGTACGAGGACCGGTGGCCGGATAAAGTATTATGTAAACTTGGCACCGTCACCAGCTGCATCCCGGAATTTTGGCTGGCGCTGGTGCTCATCCTCATCTTCTCCGTGTATCTGCGCCTGCTGCCCAGCTCCGGGGCCTGGTCCCTGGGGGCGGACGGCGGCACTGCGGCAGACCGGGCCCAGCACCTGGTGCTGCCGCTTACCGTAGTGGTGACGGGGCATCTCTGGTACTACGCCTACATGCTCCGCAATATGCTCTCCGAGCAGGTCCGCGCGGACTATGTGCTCCTGGCCGGGTCCATGGGGCTTGGCCGCCGGCGGATCCTTCTGCGCCACTGCATGCGCAACGTCCTGCCCTCCTACCTCGGCCTCATGGCCCTGGACCTGCCCCATATCCTGGGCAGCACCTACATCGTGGAGATGGTGTTCTCCTATCCGGGTCTGGGCACCCTCACCTATGAGAGCGCCCGGTATCAGGACTATGACCTGCTGATGGCCCTGTGCCTGCTGGCCGGAGCGGTGGTCATGGTCTGCAGTCTGTTGGCCCAGGCCCTGGGCGGGCGCATCGACCCCCGCACCTTGGCAAAGAAGGAGGGGCCGGACCATGGATGAGTTTTTCGTGCTGGCGGGCCTCCGCCCCGCTCCGCCCACGCCCCCGGCCACGCTGGAGAAGCGGGAGCAGCCGCCCCTCTGGGCCGCGGCGGTGCTGGGCCTTATCCTGCTGGGCTGCCTTTTCAGCGGCCTTTTCACAGCGAAGGACCCGGGCTATATGGACCTGGCGAACTACACCCGCGCCCCCTGCCGGGAATTTCTTTTCGGTACGGATACACTGGGCCGGGACCTGTTCGCCATGATATGGTCCGGCGGGCGCACGTCCCTGGCCATCGGCCTTCTGGCCGCGGCCATCTCCACCGCCATCGCCTTCGTCTACGGCGCCGCGGCGGGCCTGGGGCCCGGGTGGCTGGACCGGGCGCTGATGCGCTTTGGTGAGATCGTTTTGAGCGTGCCCAGCCTGCTGGCGGTGCTGCTCCTGCAGGCCGCCATGGGCCGGGCCAGTGTCCTCACCATCGCCCTGGCCGTGGGGGCCACGGGCTGGATGAGCATGGCGAAGGTGGTGCGCACGGAGGTCCGGCAGCTGGGCCAGAGCGAATATGTGATGGCCTCCCGGACCATGGGCGGCGGGTTTTTCCACATCCTCCGCAGCCACCTGGTGCCGGAGCTGATGCCATCGGTGCTGTTCATGTCCGTCATGGCCGTGCGCAGCGCCATCCTGGCCGAGTCTACGCTCAGCTTCATGGGCATGGGCCTGCCCCTGGAGACGGTGTCCTGGGGCAGTCTTTTGTCCCAGGCGGACAACGCCCTCACCACCGGGGCATGGTGGATCATCCTCATCCCCGGGGCGTTTTTGGTGCTGACGCTGCTGTGCCTCACCGAGCTGGGCAACTGGCTGCGCCGCACCGGTAACAAGAGGGAAAGTGATCTGTAAAAAGAGCAACAAACAAGGGCGCGTTTTCAACGCGCCCTTTCTTTATGAAGGCTCCCTCAGACGAGGGAGCTGTCGAGCGAAGCGAGACTGAGGGAGTGACAGTCCGTTCAGTCGTCCGCGTAGACGAACTCCAAGACCCTCTCCTCCGTCTCCGCCCGGACCAGCCGGCCCGCACCGTCCCGGGTCAGCGCCGGTGCGCCGGGCATGGAAAAGGACAGCACCACCCCGCCCGCGGCGTCGTTCACGAAGAAGCCGCAGGAGCTCTCGTCCACATCGTTGGCATAGTCCCGCTCTTCGGCGCACCGGATAACGAAGCAGGGATCGTCCACGTAGGTATAGGCCGTCTCGGTATACAGTTCGCCGTCATATAGGAACGTCTCCTTCACCACGCGCCCGGCATCGTCGTAGACATAGTGGGTCTCGTTGACGGGCGTCGGCCAAATGGACGCAGGCTGGCCTGCCTCGTCCCAGTCCGTGACGGAATAGAACCGATCAGCCGCGATCCGCCCGGCCTCGTCGCATTCGTATTCACTCACATAGCGGACGACGCCGTCCTTGTCCTCGTCAACGCTGCAGACACGTCGTCCCTCGCCGTCGTAAGAATACCGGGTCCGGCTGCTGTCCCCACCGGGAACGGCGCTTGACTGCCACGTGTCCCGGACCAGGCGGCCCTCCTCGTCATACTCCCAGCGGAAAATACTGTGGTTTCCACTGGACAAAAAGGCAGTGTCGCTGCAGACGAGGCGGCCGGCCTCGTCATAGGTATGGGTCCACTCCGTGTCCGGGGGCGTCAGACGAATGGTCTGACCGGACAGCTCCATGGTCTGCTCGTTCAGCCAGTGCGCCCGGCCCTTATAGGGCAGGGACTGGCCGTCCTCATACGCGAAGGTATACTCCGCATATAGTTCCCCGTCCACATATTCCCGCGCGCCTGTGAGCCGGGGCCTGTCCTCCGCCCACGCAGTCGTGCTCAGCAGGGCTGCCAGGCACAGCGCCGCAATAGTGGAGAGCATGTATCTTTTCATAGGTCTCCTTTCACAGCGTTCGGTTCATGCTGCCGGTCTTATACCCGCCCAGGTCCATGGCCGCGTAGGCAAAGCCCAGGGAGCGCAGATACTCGTCCAGCTCCGCCGCCCGGGCGATGAGCCGGGGAAAGTCCTCCGGCGGCGCCTCCACCCGGGCCAGGTCCCCGTGGACCCGGACCCGCATCTGGGTAAAGCCCCAGTCCAGGAGCTTCTGCTCCGCCCGGTCCACCATGGCAAGTTTTTCCGGCGTGATCGTCTCGCCGTAGACGAAGCGGCTGCGAGGCACGCCATGCTGGGCTTATCCCATGTGGGCAGGCCCATCTCCCGGGAAAGGGCGCGGATATCGGCCTTGGCAAGGCCCGCCCGGCGCAGGGGACTCAATATCCCCAGCTCCGCCACGGCCTTCATCCCGGGCCGGTAATCGCCCATGTCGTCCACGTTGGACCCCTCGGCCACGTGCTCTATGCCCCGGGCATGGGCCGCCTTGAGCACCTGCCCGAACAGGGCCTTTTTGCACAGGTAGCACCGATCGGGAGGATTGTTCTTCACCCCGGGCACGGCCAGAGCGTCGTAGTCAAGAACGATGTGTTCTATGCCCCGGGCCCGGCAGAAGGCCTCCGCCTCCGACCTCTCCCGCTCCGGGCAGAGGACGCTCCTCGCCGTCACGGCCAGTACCCTGTCCCCCAGCACACCGTGGGCCGCGGCCAGCAGGAACGTGGAGTCCACCCCGGCGGAATAGGCCACCGCCAGGCTCCCCAGCCCCTGAAGGTATTCCTCCAGGGCCTTCCTTTTCTCGTGCAGCCCGTCCATCAGCGGCCCTCCACCATGTCCTCCGCCTCCCGGAGGCTCACGCCCTTCTCCCGGGCGATGCGGGCCAGGTCCTCGTACTCATACTTCACCCGGCTCACGCCGTAGCCCCCCGATACTTTCCGCCGCACAGGGCCGAAGGAGGTATCCAGCGTCTCCTCCCGCCGGGCCAGCACATAGCGCCTCGTCTCCGCCTCCCGGACGCCGATGGTGGTGGTGTATTTAAAGAGCAGCTCCACCATTTTTTCTCTCTCCGCCGGAGCGCATATCACCCGCAGGAGGGTGCCGGGCCGGGATTTTTTCATGCCGATGGGCACGGTGTAGACCTCCCGGGCCCCGGCGTCAAAAAGCCGCTCCATGGCAAAGCCCACCGCCTCTGCGGTCATGTCGTCCACGTTGCAGCTGAGCTCCAGCATTTCATCCATGCCGCCGTCCAGGCTCTCGCCCAGGATGGCCCGGACGCAGTTGGCGGCGGGAAAGTCCCTGGTCCCCATGCCGTAGCCCACCGCCGCCGGGCGCACGGTGGGCATGGGCCCGAAGGAGCTCACAAAATGCTTCAAAAGGGCCGCTCCCGTGGGGGTGCACAGCTCCCCCTGTATCTCTCCCCCGTAGATGGGCACATCTTTGAGGATATACGCCGTGGCCGGGGCGGGCACCGGCAGGATGCCGTGGGCGCACTTCACCTGGCCGAAGCCCACGCACACCGGCGAGCACACCACCTCATCGGGGGCCAGCTCCGCCATGGCCAGGCACACCGCCGTCACATCCGCCACCGCGTCCAGGGTGCCCACCTCGTGAAAGTGTATCTCCGGCACGGGCACGCCGTGGACATGGCTCTCCGCCTGGGCGATGAGCCCGTACACCGCCAATACGTCTTCCCTGACCTTGCCAGGCAGGGCCAAGTGGTCCCGGACCAGGTGCTCGACATCGTGCAGACCGCTGTGGTGGTGTTCGTGGTCGTGGTGGTGCTCGTGTTCGTGGTCATGGTCATGATGGTGGTGCAGGGCATGCTCCTCCTCTTCCCCGTGGACCAGCACAGCCATATGACTGCCCGTGACGCCGCACTTTTGGGCCTTTTCCAGCTTATACTCCACCCCGGGGATACCGAGGCTGTTGAGTTTCTCCACGAACCCCGCCGGGTCCGGCAGGAGCTCTATAAGCGCCGCGGAAAGCATATCCCCCGCCGCGCCCATGGCGCAGTCTAAGTACAGCGTTTTCATTTTTTCGCCTCCATGTGGTTTATCATACCGGCCAGGTAGCCGGCGCCGAAGCCGTTATCGATGTTGACCACGGAAACGCCGCTGGCGCAGGAGTTGAGCATGCTCAACAGGGCGCTCAAACCGTTGAACGCCGCCCCGTAGCCCACGCTGGTGGGCACGGCGATCACCGGGCAATCGGCGAGGCCCCCTATGACGCTGGCCAAAGCCCCCTCCATGCCCGCGATGGCTATGATGACGCTGGCGGTCATGATGGCCTCCTTCTTATCCAAGAGCCGGTGCAGGCCGGACACACCCACGTCGTAGAGGCGCGCCACGGCGTTGCCGTGCACCTCCGCCGTCAGAGCCGCCTCCTCCGCCACGGGGATGTCGCTGGTGCCGCCGGTGGCCACAACCACGGTGCCGATGCCGTCCGGGGCGGGGATGCCGCCGATGATGCCTACCCGGGCCATGGGATGGTAGTCCAGGTCATGGCGCGCCCCCACGAAGGCGGCCGCCTCCGGCGCCAGGCGGGTGATCAGAATGCGCTCCTGGCCGTTCAGCCTCATGGCGTCGCAGATGCCCGCGATCTGCTCCGGGGTCTTGCCCGCCCCGTAGATGACCTCCGGCGCCCCCTGGCGCACCTTCCGGTGCAGGTCCACCTTGGCGTAGCCGATGTCCTCATAGGGCGCGGTCTTCAGCTTCAAAAGCGCCTGGTCCACGGTCATGGAGCCGTCGCGTACCGCCGTAAGTATCCTCTTTGCCTCGCTGTTCATCGTTTCCTCCAAAAAAACAGGAGGGCACCGCCCCGCCTCTGCGGAGCAGGCACCTTCCTGGTACGTATCGTCTGCCGGGATAAAAAGCGCATTCTGCGCCCTGGGGCGGGCTTCCTGCCCTGCCGGAAAAAGTGTACCACAGGCAAAAGCCGCCTGTCAAGTCCCCCCAGGGGGGATAGACAGGCGGCCTCGTGCATCACTCCTCGATCACGTAGGGCACCGCGTCGGCGGGGATGGGGCACACATAGCCCCCATCGGCGGTCCGCTTGGCGAACTCCGCCTTGGCCTGGGCGATGAGCTCATGGTCCGCGAACAGGTCCGCCGCCGCCCCGGCCAGCACCTTGGCGGCGTAGAGCATGCCCTTGTCCGCCACGGCCGTGGCGCCGCAGGACACGTTCTGCCAGGAGTGGCCAGGGGACCCGGAGGGCCAGGTGGCCGCGGTGATCTGGCTGGTGGGCGTGAGCCAGCTCACGTCCCCCACGTCCGTGGAGCCGGGGGTGAACTCATTGCTGGAGATGAAGGGCATGACGAAGTCGTTGATGGCCCGAGTGCCGTTGTCGGTGGTCTCCTTTACGAAGGCCTTGATCTGCTCCGACCACTTGGGCGCGTCGCCGGGAAGCTCGTCCTTCACGGGGAAGGTCTTTTTTAGATCCTCGGCGAAGGCCCACTCCTCCGGCGTATACTGGGGCAGCCCGAAGGCCTGCATATTGCCGTGCAGCACCTTTTCCAGCGCCGTGTTGGGCACCAGGTCCGCCGTGCCGTCCACGAACACCCGCTCCAGTGCCGTCTCGGTCATCATGGCCGCCCCCTGGGCGATCAGGTCCACCCGCCGCTGCAGCTCCAGGGTGTCCTTCACCCGCTGGGAGCGGACCATGTACAGCAC
>CANRMG010000030.1 GCA_947631675.1 uncultured Oscillospiraceae bacterium | reverse complement strand
CTGGTTCCGGCGGCGGCACCTCCGGGGGCGGCGGCTCCGGCACTGGTTCCGGCGGCGGCACCTCCTGGGGCGGCGGCTCCGGTACCGGCTCCACCACCACCCCCGCGCCCAGCTACACCGTATCCCCCGCGGACGACACCGTATACATCACCGGCATGGGCGTGAATGTCCGCTCCGGCCCGGGCACCAGCTATCCCATCATCGGCTCGGCCAGCACCGGCTATCAGCTGCAGCGCACCGGCGTCTCCGGCAACTGGAGCCGGGTCTCCTTCAAGAACACCACGGGCTTCGTGTCCAACACCTATCTCTCCACCACTGATCCCACAGCCACCCCGGCCACGCCCACGCCCCCGGCCGGGTCCACCCCGGAGCCCGCGTCCCGGTACACCGTGACCGTGAGCGACATGAGCTACGCCAGCGCCAAGAGCGCCGCCCAGAGCAGCGGCGGCCTGACGGTGATCCGGTCCGAAGACGACTTCCAGTCTGTGGCCAGCCAGCTCAACAACGGTGCCGGCGCCGTGGAATACGCCTGGCTGGGCGTGGAGTACGACAGCGCCGGGTCCTGCTGGCGCTGGGCCGATGGCACGACCCTCTCCGCCGACGACAGCCACTGGGCCGCAGGCTTCCCCGCGGCCGGAGACGACCAGGTCCTCCTGGCCAAACGGGACGGCTCCTGGCAGTACATCAGCGTCTCCTCCGCCAGCTTCGACGCGGCCAGCAGCACCTATTCCGGGAAGCTGGGCTACGTGACCGGCTCATAAGAAAGATACGCGAAGAGCGCGCTCCCAACGGAGCGCGCTCTTTTTATGCCTTTTTCAGATGACCTCCACCGAGAAGGACCCGTCGGCCCGGTCCACCCGGCAGCGGACCGCCTCGCCGTCACAGCGGCGGGTGAACTGGATCACTCCGTCCCCGGCAGCCTCAAAGCGGATGTCCCCGGTGCGCAGGGCGGGATGGGCGTTTTTCAGCCCCGCCAGCTCCCGGTAGAGGGCGATCAGGTCCTGATCCTCCCGGCCCCAGGGGTATGGCAGCCGGTTCATGGGGTCCTTGCCCCCGGTGAGGCCCGCCTCGTCCCCGTAGTAGATCACCGGAGAGCCGGGCAGGGTGAATTGGAGGAAGGCCGCCGCCCGCCGGGCGTTCCTCTCCGGCAGCACCGTGCCCACCCGCTCGGTGTCGTGGGTGCCCAGCACCGCCATGGTGCAGTCCAGGGCCGCCGCGGGATAGTGCTCGGCGATCGTCTCCACCGTCTCCGCCAAGGCCCCGCCCCCGTCCCGGCCGGCGGCGAAATCCAGTATGGCCGTGCGGAAGGGGTAGTTGATGACCCCGTCCAGCTCCGCGCCGGTGAAATACCGCCGGCGGACGGAGTAGCTTATTTTATTGGAGGCATCCTCCCAGACCTCGCCGATGACCACGGCGTCGGGGTCCACCGCCTTCACCCGCGCCCGCAGGGCAGCCAGAAATTCGTCCGGTATCTCGTCGGCCACGTCCAGGCGGAACCCGTCTGCCCCCCGGCGCAGCCATGTGGCCACCACGCCCTCCTCGCCCAGAATATATTCCATATAGTCCGGGTCCAGCTCGTTGACGCAGGGCATCACGTCCACGCCCCACCAGGCCGTATATTTCCGGGGAAATTCCTGAAAATCGTACCACTTATAGTATCTGGAGCCAGGTCCAGCCGACACCGCTCCCCCACCAAACTGGCCGGTCACGTCGAAATACCGGCTGTGGCTGCCCGTGTGGGAGAACACCCCGTCCAGTATCACCCGCAGGCCCTTCTCATGGGCCGCCCGGCACAGGGCGGAGAAGTCCTCCTCCGTGCCCAGCATGGGATCCACCCGCATATAGTCCGCCGCGTCATAGCGGTGGTTGGACCAGGCCATGACGATGGGGTTGAGGTATATCACGTTCACGCCCAGGCCGGCGATGTAGTCCAGCTTCTCCATGATGCCCCGCAGGTTGCCGCCAGCGAAGTCCGTGGCGTCCCGGGCCCGGGGCACGAACGTGGCGAAGTCCCGGACCGTGTAGGGCGTGAGCTTTTCCGTAAGGTCGCAGTCCCCGCTCTTGAAGAACCGGTCGGGGAAGATCTGGTAGTACACCACGCCCCGGCAGTGCTCCGGCGGGTCATAGTCCGCCGGCACCACGGAAAGCTGCCACAGGTCCCCCACGCCGATGTTGGTGCCGGACCCGGCCTTGAAGAGGTCATAGTCCCCGTTTTTGTCCCAGATGTGGAATTTATAAAAGTACAGCCCCGGCGCATCGAATGCCGTCTCGCCGGCGAACACGTCGTAGGGCCCGTCGGTTTCCCGCTTCTCCAGCGCCGCGTCCGCCAAGCCCTCGCCGGTGAGCAGCACCCGGTAAGCGCCGCACTCCGCCGGGATGCGGATGCGCAGGCGGCAGCGCTGTCCCGTCTTCAGGGGGCCGAAGGGGTCCTTGTCCTCCCTGTCCCTGCAGTCAAAGAGTATATTCACGCGTTTCCTCCAAGGAAAAAGCCCCCGCTCGGCGCGGGGGCGTATTGATTCTGTTTATTTACTGGTCGTCCCGGTTGGCGGCAGTGCCCGCGGCCGCGGCGCCGCCGGCGGCGTTGGCCCGCTGCAGCTCCCGCATGCGGATGATCTGCTCCAGGGCAAGGTAGACGCATACGATCTTGTCCATCTGGCTTTCGTCCATCACGTCGATGTAGTACACGTCGTGGACGGATACCCACTTGTGGTGGGCGGAGGCGATGGCCTGGCCCCGCTGGTCCAGGATCTCGTAATCGTGCTCCAGGATGTCGCCGTGGAGCCGCCAGCCCAGGCCCTCCAGGTCGATCACGTCCTGCATCACGTGGAAAAGCTCTGTGCGCAGCTCGATCTTCTCGCCGGTCGCCATCTCGATGTCGTGGGTCTCGTGCAGGGACAGGGGCTTCTGGGTGATCTTGGCCACCTCCCGGCCCTGGGCGTCCCGGACGGTGGTGGCGTGGTGGATGGACAGCACCTTGCTCTCCGCTGAATAGACCACCTGATCCGCCTCGTCCAGCACCTCCACCTTGTCGTGGATGGACATTATTCTCGCCTTGGTGTGCAGCAGCATATCCGTCGCCTCCAAGTGTTATTCTTGCCGTTCATTATAATGAAAAACCGCCTGTCTGTCAACGCCGCCCCTCCCGACCGGGAGGGGCGGCGCGTATCATGTCAGTTTCGGTAGTTATCGAAGAAATCGTCTTCCTCGTCCGCAGGACCTGCGTCCTCGTCCTCATAGCGGCCGCCGCTCTCATGGCGGCCGGCGGGCGCGTCGTCGGCCTCATAATAGTCGTCCTCAAGCTCCTCGTCCTCATAGCGCCGGGGCGCCGGCTCGTCAAAGTAGCCCGCGGGCTCCTCCCGCTCCTCCGGCACGTCCAGCCACTGAGCCTCCTGCCGGGCGCGGGACGCGGCACGGGCCCTCCGGGCCTTCCGCAGAGTCCGCAGATGGTGCAGCCGCTGGATGAAGTAGATGAGCATCAGCAGCAGGTAGATGCCGAAGATGATCACCAGGATGCTCACGATCTGCTTCACGGCGGGGGTCTGGACCATGCTTTTCAGCTGGGTGCGCAGGTAATCCAGCCGGGAGATATCCGAGCTGGTGGCCGCGATGAGCCGGGAGGTGCCGTACTCCACCCCGTCCACGTACACCGTCACGGAGCCCATGTTCTCCCCGGCGGTGATGGGCGCCTGCAGGGTGGTCCCCTCCTGCTCATGGGCATACTGGAGCGCATATTCCACGCTGCCCAGCTCCCGGTCGTTGGGCAGCAGCAGGCTCACCGCGCTCTCCGCCCGCACGTCGATGGAGCTGGGACTGCCCATGGCCACGTCCACCGTATCCAGCACGTCATAGGGGTTCAGGATCTGGCGGTAGCTGTAGTTGTCAAAGGCCCAGTCGAACAGGGTGATGGCATCCCGGAACTGGTCGCCGTTTTCCGGGCAGCCCAGGATCACGGCCACCACGTCCACCTCGTTGTAGTTGGCCGCGGCCACCAGGCAGTTGCCCAGGGCGGCGTTATAGCCGGTCTTCAGGCCGTAGGCGTTCTGATAATAGAACTCGCTGGAGGGGTCCAGGAGGTAGTTGGCGTTATACACGGTGCGGCTGCCGGCCACCGCCGTGGCGCCGATGGTGTAGCTGGAGGCCCGGCTCACGGCCAGCACGGAGGGCTTCGTCACCAGCTGCCGGCAGATGAGGGCCAGGTCATGGGCCGTGGTCTGATGGCCCTCGCTGTTGGCCGACTGGCCGTTGGCGTTGACGAAATGGGTGCTGGTGCAGCCAAGCTCCTGGGCCCGCCGGTTCATGGCCTCCACGAAGCTCTCCACAGAGCCGCCCACCTTCTCGGCCAGGATGTTGCAGGCGTCGGCGGCGGACCGGAGCAGCGCGCAGTACAAAAGCTCCTCCACCGTCAGGCTCTCGCCGGGCACAATGGCCGGGTCGGCGGTGATGCTGTCCTGGCTCAGGTTATAGCGAAAGTTCTCCGAGGCGGTCACCTCGTCGGCCAGGGTGATGCTCTGCACGTCTATGGCCTCCGCCACCAGCAGCGCCGACATCAGCATGGTCAGTCCGCCGGGGAACATGGCCATGTCGCCGTTTTTCTCATAGAGCACGTCCCCGGTGTCCGCATCCATGAGCACCACGGACCGGGCGTTGGTCTGGGGCTCGTCTACAGCCAGGGCCCTGACGGGCAAAACGCCCGCCAACAGCGATATACTAAGCAGGAGGGACAAAAACTTGTATTTTTTCATGTCATTCTCCGGAAAAGTGTGGTATGATATGCGTGCGAAAGACGTTCTTTTCTATTATAGAAAAAAACCGAAAGAAAAGCAATATGAATATTTATTAAATATCAGTGCTTATGAACCGATCTTTCAAGGAGAAACCGCGCCGTCCCGTGCTGCTGTGGGCATTGGCCGGCGTGACGCTGGCAGCGGCGCTGGGCTGGTACATCCTGGGCGGCGGGCCCCATGAGCTGGCGTCCGGGCCGCTGGACACGCAGGCCCTGGGCGGCCGGAGCGTTCCCCTGGACATGAACGCCGCCACGGCCCTGGAGCTGGACGAGCTGCCGGGCATCGGCCCCGTCCTGGCGGAGCGCATCGTCGCCTGGCGGGAGGAAAACGGTCCCTTTGCCGGGCCGGACGATCTGATGGCCGTGGAGGGCATAGGCCCCGCCACATATGAGGACCTGGCCCCGTACATCGGCTTTTGAACAAACAGTATCCGAAAGGAGTTTTTGATACCATGTCCCATGTAAAGAAGATACAGCAGAACCTGGGCGACCTGCCCGCGGTGGTGATGACCGACGCGGTGAGCATCCGCTACGCCTCCGGCTTCCACATCGACGACGGCGCCGCCGTCATAACCCCGGACAGGGCCTGGGTGGTCACCGACTCCCGCTACGTGGAGGCGGCCACCGCCGCCATAAAGGATATGGAGGTGCTGTGCACCGCCCCCGACCGGAACCTGGGCGCCATTTTGGGCGGGATCTTCGCCGACAACCATATCCCCTCCGCCGGCGCCAGTCCCGCCTACCTGAGCCATGAGCGGTGGCAGTGGCTGGAAAAGGTCATCGGCGTGCCCTTGACCGCCTCGGACCTGGTGAAGCGCCTCCGGGCCGGGAAGGACCGGGAAGAAGTTGATGCCATCGTGAAGGCCCAGCGCATCGCGGAGCGGGCCCTGGACGACATTCTGGGCATCATCCGCCCCGGCCTCACGGAAAAGGAGGTCACGGCGGAGCTTGTCTACCGGATGTATAAATACGGCGGCGAGGGCAACTCCTTCGCCCCCATCGTGGTCACCGGCGCCAAGAGCTCCATGCCCCACGGCGTGCCCGGGGACGTGGTCATAAAGGACGGGGACTTCGTCACCATGGACTTCGGCACCCTCTACGACGGCTACTGCTCCGATATGACCCGCACCGTGGCGGTGGGCCACGCCACCGACGAGATGCGCAAGGTCTATGACACGGTCCTGCGGGCCCAGCTGGCGGGTATCGGGGCCGCCGCCCCCGGCGTGCCGGGCATCGACATCCACAATGCCGCCGCGAAGGTCATCGCCGACGCGGGCTACGGGAAGTATTTCGGCCACGGCTTCGGCCACAGCCTGGGCCTGGAGATCCACGAGGACCCGGGCGCCAACACCCGCAGCGACAAGCCTCTGCCCGAGGGCGCGGTCATCTCCGCCGAGCCGGGCATCTACCTGCCGGGGAGGTTCGGCGTGCGCATCGAGGACATGCTGTGGCTGCACGACGGCGTGGCCGAAAACCTGACGAAAGCCCCCAAGGAGCTGATAATCCTGTAAAAAGGGTTGCCAAGCGGGCGAAAATATAGTACAATTAATCGTTCGTATCGGATAAACACTCAAACGGAGGATATTTATATGATTTCAGCAGGCGAATTTCGCAACGGCGTGACCTTCGAGATGGACGGCCAAGTGATGCAGGTCATCGAGTTCCAGCACGTCAAGCCCGGCAAGGGCTCCCCCTTTGTCCGCACCAAGATGAAGAACGTCATCACCGGCGCGGTGGTGGAGACCTCCTTCAACCCCACGGCCAAGTTCGAGAGCGCTTACGTGGAGCGGAAGAACATGGAGTACAGCTACGCCGACGGCGACATCTACTACTTCATGGACGGCGAGACCTATGAGCTGATCCCCATCGACAAGAGCAAGCTCTCCGACGGCTTCCGTTTCGTCAAGGAGAACGAGGTCTGCACCGTCAACTCCTACAAGGGCGTCGTCTTCGCCGTGGATCCCCCCAACTTCGTGACCCTGGAGATCACCGAGACCGACCCCGGCTTCGCCGGCAACACCGCCACCAACGCCACCAAGCCCGCCACCCTGGAGACCGGCGCCGAGATCAAGGTGCCCCTGTTCATCGAGCCGGGCGAGCGCATCGAGATAGACACCCGCACCGGGGAGTACCTGGGCCGGGCCAAGGGATGAGCTGAAACTTTAAGGAGGCTTTTGCCATGACCACTGCGGAAAAAGTCGCGTATCTGAAGGGCCTGACCGAGGGCCTGGGCATCGACCCCGAGAAGAAGGAGGGGAAGATCCTCACCACCATCCTGGACATCCTGGAGGACCTGGCGATCGACCAGGAGGACCTGGCCAGCGACATCGCGGAGCTGGACGAGGGTCTGGACGCGGTCAGCGACGACCTGGAGGACGTTGAGACCATCCTGTTCGGCGACGAAGAGGACGATGACGAGGACGACGAGGAGGCCGAGGACTGGGACGGCGAGACCGCCTTCTATGAGTGCGAGTGCCCCGCCTGCGGCGAGACCGTCACCTTCGACGAGGACGTGCTGGCCAAGGGCTCCATCCAGTGCCCTGCCTGCGGCGAGACGCTGGAGTTCGACCTGGACGAGAGCGGTTCCGACGAGGAATGAGCAACATATGAATCATGAGGCGCGGCCCGGATGGGCCGCGCCGTTCATTTTTCCGGGAAGGACACCGTCACGGTGAGCCTTCCCTTTTCATAGGCCGCGTCCACGGCGCCGCCCATGCGCTCGGCCAGGGTCCGGGCGATGGCCAGGCCCAGGCCCGTGGCGTTCCGGGCCGTGTCCAGGGAGAAAAACCTGTCGAAAAGCCGGCCCACCTGCACCGGGTCCAGGCCCGCCGCGGCGTTGGAAAAGGCGACGTCCCCCGCCGGGGTCAGGGTCACGGCCAGGTCCCCGTCGCTGTACTTGAGGGCGTTGGAGAAGAGGTTTGAAAGCACCCGGCTGAGGGCCGCCCGGTCCAGGGAGCGGACCACATGGGCCTCCGGCAGGGATATTTCCGGGGAAATGCCCCGGGCGGTGAGGGCGGCGTAAAAGCCCGCGGCCGCTCCCTCCACGGCGGCGTTCAGGTCCACCGGCTCAGGGGAGAGCTCCTCCGCCGTGGACAGCACCACCGAGTAGCGGAAGAGCTCTTCCGTCAGCGCCTTCATGGCCTCAGTCCGCTCGGAGATATAGCCCAGATACCGCCGGGCGTCGGGGCTCACGTCCTCCCGCTCCAGAAGCTCCAGGTACCCGCATATGGCGGTCAGGGGCGTGCGCAGGTCGTGGGAGACGTTGGTGACGGCGTCCTTGATCTCCTGGTCCCCCTCCCGGTATCGCCGCCGGGCAGCCCGCAGGGACCGCAGCTCCTTATTCAGGGCCGCGGCGAGACGGCGCATCTCCCCGTCCGTGGTGGACAGGGAGATGAGGGTATTGGTGTCCTCCGAGAGCTTTTCGGAAAGCTCCCGGCAGATGTCCCGGGCCGCCCGGCGCATGGACCAGATATGCAGGCCCATCGCCAGGACGGTCACGGCCAGTATGACGCATAGGACAACAAGGAGCGTCACAGGCACACCGCCTTTATCGGATGTCTTTTCGTTTGAAGAGGATCAGGCCCGCCGCCGTGGTGAGGACCGTCAGGCCCGCGGAATAAGCCAGCATGGCGGGCGTCGCGTCCAGCTCCATGTACCGATAGGCCTGGCAGGCGGGCAGGGCGTCGTAGAAAAACGCCGTGAGCGCCCCGGCGCTGCCGGGCTCGTGGAACACCCACTGCTGCTGGCCGGATTCGTCGATCATCAGCTGCATGCCCCCGCCTGTGGCGGTCTCCCAGGCGTCCTGGGCCTGGAAGCCGACGAAGAGCAGAAAGACCATCAGCAGGATCAGCGCCACCGCAAGCACCGACCGCCGGTGCACCAGCATGCACAGCATCACGCACAGCGAGCTCTGGCTCACGATGAGAAGCGCCGTCCCTGCCAGGCACAGGAGCACTGACCTCACGGGCGGGGCGGGGATGTTCTTCACCATCCAAGGCAGCCGGGGCAGCCAGGCCAGCAGGTAGACCCCATACAGGATGAGCACCGCGAAAAGGCCGGAGATGAGCGCCGCCAGATAGATGGATGCCCGCCCATGCCCCGCGGTCAGCTTATTGCGGATGGTGCCGTCGGCGTATTCCGCGCCGAAGAAGAGGCTGAACACCGCCGCCAGGATGATGCCCGACAGCAGGCCGAAACCGAAGAGGGGCTGGCCCCACCAGCCGGCGGCCCAATTGCCGTTTTGATAATCGCCTATGGCGCTGTTACACAGCCCCAGGCCGTAGGGGACCATGGCCAGCAGCGCCAGCCAGTATATTGGCGTCTTCCAGAGCCTCGCCATATGGGCGCGTATGAGATTTCCCATGACCCGCCCCCTATTTCAGGTCCTTCCGGCGGAAGGCGGCCAGCCCGCCCGCGGTGGAGGCGGCGAGGATGAACAGCGAGTACAGGCACAGGGTCACGGGGTGGATCACGTTGCCGAAATTATACTGCACCGCCTGGCCCGTGGGGAGAAAGTCCGACACGAACTGGCATATCGCCCGCTTCGTCCCGGTGAGGTAGTAGGGATTGGGCACATCGGGCTTTTCCGCCAGCTCCCCGTTCTCCTGCATGGTGATGACGGCGGGGTAGAACTCCGGCTCCGCCAGCCAGTTCTCCACCGTGGCCCCGGCCACGAGAAGGCCCAGGGCGGCGAGGAGCAGCACCACCGCCAGCACCGCCCGCCGGGTGATGAGCATGCTCCCCAGGGTGCACAGCCCCGTGATGGCCATTGCCATGAGCACGCTCCCCCCTACCTCCAGCGCCACAGTCCCCAATGGCCGGGCCAGGGGCTCGGTGAGAAAGGGGCCCCATATAGCCACCGGCAGGAAGTAGGCCGCCAGCATCAGAAGGCAGGCCGCGCAGGAGAGGACGAGGCTCGACAGATACACCGCCGCCCGGCTCTTGCCGGCGATGAGCTTGTTGCGGATGGTGCCGTTTTCATGCTCCGCGCCCAGGAACATGGCGCAGAACACCGGCGGCAAAAATACCGTGACCAGGTTGTGGGCCTGGAGCAGGTCGTCCATGTGCACCTCACCCCGCAGGCCGTGGCAGACCTGCAGGCCCCAGCACACCATGACGGCCATGCCCAGCCACAGCAGCGGCGCCCGCCACAGCCGGGCAAAGCCCGCCCGAAGGAGCTCACCCATGGCTGCCACCTCCCACCAGGGAGACGAAGTAGCTCTCCAAGCTCTCGTCCCGCTCCCGGATGTCCAAAAGCTCGCAGTCCTGGGCCGCCAGGGCCAATGTGAGCTGGGAGACGTTGGGCTTTTCGTACACGTCCGCCGTCTGATCGTCCAGCATCTTGTACTCCGCCCCCATGGCGTCCAGCACCCGCGCCAGGGCGCGGCCGTCGGTGACCGTGAGGCGCACGCACTTGCGGCAGGCCGCCTCCAATTCGGCGGCGGACATCTCCTTCACCATCCGCCCCTGGTCGATGAACCCGTAGTGGGTGGCGAGGCGCGAAAGCTCGTCCAGGATGTGGCTGGAGATGAGGACGGTGATCTGTCTCTCCCGGTTTAAGCGCAGTATGAGCTCCCGGATCTCGATGATGCCCTGGGGGTCCAGGCCGTTCACCGGCTCGTCCAGCACCAGAAAGTCCGGGTCCCCAGCCAGCGCCACCGCGATGCCCAGGCGCTGCTTCATGCCGAGAGAGAAGTGCCTTGCCTTTTTCTTCCCGGCGTCGGAGAGCCCCACCAGCTCCAGCAGCTCGTCGATCCCCTCAAAGGAGGGCAGGCCCAGTACCCGGTACTGCTCCTTTAAATTGTCCCGGGCGGACATATCCAGGTAAATGGACGGGGTCTCCACCACCGCGCCCATCCGCCGGCGGGAGCGGCCGATGTCCCGGTCCGTGTACTTTCGTCCATAGAGGATGTACTGCCCCGATGTGGGGGCCTGCAGGCCGCAGATGAGGCGGATGAGCGTGGTCTTGCCCGCGCCGTTTCGGCCCACCAGGCCGTATATGGCCCCCCGGGGCACGCTCATGGTCAGCCCGTCCAGGGCCTTGCTCTGCCGGTAGCGTTTGGTAAGGCCTACCGTCTGCAAGACGTATTCCATGCTTGAATGACCTCCCGATCGTTGATGGGACCATGATAGACGCGGGGGGTAAAGAAATCGGTAAAGAAAACCGTCAAAATCACGCTTCCTCCGACTCATGGGCCCGGAGCTTGAACCCGATGCCCCACACCGCCTCGATGTAGTCGTGGCCGGACAGGTCCCGCAGCTTTTTCCGCAGGTTGCTCACGTGCATCTTTAAAGACCCCTCCGTGCAGTCGGGGGTGTCGGCGCTGATCCGGTCCAGGATGAGGCTCTTCGTCACCACCTGGCGGGGGTTCAGCATGAGCATTTTCAGTATGGCGCATTCGGTGCGGGTGAGATGGACCTGCCTCTCCCCCACCGACGCCATCCGCGCGTCCGCGTCCAGGGAGAGGTCGGAGAATGTCAGATGCTCCGCCTCGGGGCCGGGCCCCTCCCGCAGGCGCACGGCGATACGGGCCAGGAGCTCCTTCACGTCGAAGGGCTTCGTCACATAGTCCGCCGCCCCGCCCAGGAGCAGGGATACCTTGTCCTGCACGTCCACCTTGGCGGACACCACGATCACCGGGATGCCCTTGAGCCTGGGCAGGACCTCCTCTCCGGCGAGGCCGGGCAGCATCAGATCCAGCAGCACCAGGTCGGGCCGGGCCTGGGGCAGGAGCAGCAGCGCCTCCGTCCCCGAATAGGCCCGGCTCACCCGGTAGCCCTCCTTCGTCAGCACCTCGGAGAGCATATCCCCGATGTGTACATCGTCATCGATGATGAGGATGTGTTTCACTTTGCCGCCCCCTTTCGGCGACTACTATAACCCAAAAGCCCCTCCCGCGCAAGAGGAGAGGCTCTCCCGACGCGCGGCTGGAACCGGCAGTGCCCCGGACGCGGTTGGTGAGCGAAGCGAACTTTAGCGGGAGGGGCCCTGTCGGGCCAGGCCGCGCTTTGCCGGGCAAAGGGAAAGGGCGCGTTTTGCAACGCGCCCTTTTTCGTGCATTTGTTTGTCTTACACGTGCCAGATGTTTTTGGCGTACTCGCCCACGGCACGGTCGGCGGCGAACACGCCGCTCTCGGCGATGTTCACAAGGCTCATCCGCGCGGAGGTCCTGGGGTCGGCCATGACCTTGTACAGGTCGTAGTGGGCCCGGCGGTAGTCGGCGAAGTCCGCCAGGAGCATATACTGGTCGCCGTTATACAGGAGGTTGCTGACCAGGTCGGCATAGTTCTTGCCGTCGGAGAAACCGTTGCGGAATTTGTCAAGCACCGCCCGGGTCACCGGGTCGGAGTCATAGTAGCTCTGGGGCCGGTAGCTGGGCCGCAGGGCCTCCACCTCCTCGGCCTTCAGGCCGAACAGGAACATGTTCTCGTCCCCCAGGTGCTCGTACATCTCCACGTTGGCCCCGTCCAGGGTGCCGATGGTGATGGCGCCGTTCATCATGAGCTTCATGCAGCCGGTGCCGGAGGCCTCCTTGCCCGCGGTGGAGATCTGCTCGGATACCTGGGCGGCGGGCATGAGCTGCTCGGCCATGGACACCCGGTAGTTGGCGGCAAACAGCACCTGCAGCTTGCCCTTGCAGGCCGGGTCCGCGGCGATGTCCTTGGACAGGGAGTTCAATAGCTCGATGATCCGCTTGGCGGTGACGTAGCTGCCAGCGGCCTTGCCCCCAAAGACGAAGGACCGGGGCAGGAAGTCCTGGTTCGGGTCGTCGTGCAGGCTCTGCTGCAGGCTGGTGATGAGCATGGCCGCCAGAAGCTGGCGCTTATACTCATGCAGGCGCTTGACCTGCACGTCCATCACCGCCGCCGGGTCCAGCACCGCGTCCTGGTCCCGCTTCAGCCACGCAGCCAGCCGGGCCTTGTTGCGGCGCTTGATCTCGTTCAGCTTATCCAGGACCACCGGGTCGTTCTCATACTGCCGGAGCTTTTTCAGCTCCTCGGGCCGGGTGATGTAGTCCGGGCCTATGAGCTCCCGCACCAGGCCGGCGAGACCGGGGTTGATCTGGTCCAGCCACCGGCGGTGGTCGATGCCGTTGGTGACGAAGGTATACCGCTCGGGGCGGACATTGTACACGTCGTTGAAAAGCCGGCAGGTGAGGATCTGGCCGTGGAGCTTGGAGACGCCGTTGATCTTGAAGCACACCGCCTGGCAGAGGTTGGCCATATGCACCTGGCCGCCGGAGAGGATCAGGTTCCGCTCCACCTTGGCCGGGTCGTTGGGGAAGCGCTCGTTCAGCCACTTGTTCCAGCGGATGTTCAGCTCCCGGATGATCTGCCAGCACCGGGGGATGAGGGTCTGCACCAGGTTCTGGGGCCACTTCTCCAGGGCCTCGGAGAGGACCGTGTGGTTGGTGTAGGCCACGGTATTTTTCACCGCCTCGAAGGCCTCGTCCCAGCCCAGGCCGTCCTCGTCCATGAAGATGCGCATGAGCTCGGGGATGATGAGGGTGGGGTGGGTGTCGTTGATCTGGATCACGTGGTGCTCCGGGAAAGAGCGCACATCGCCCCAGTCCCGGCGGTGCTTTTTCACCAGGTCCTGGGCGGTGGCGGAGACGAAGAAGTACTGCTGCTTCAGCCG
>CANRMG010000029.1 GCA_947631675.1 uncultured Oscillospiraceae bacterium | reverse complement strand
GGCCCAGGATGGAGTTGATGAAGCCCCGGACCAGGGTGCCGTGGTAGTCGTACTGCTCCATGATGAGCTGAGGATTATAGAGGTTGTCCACCCAGGTGGGGACGCTCTCGTAGTACTCGCTCTCGCCGGTGACGGCGTCCATGAGCACGGCGCCCCGGATGTCCCTCCCGCCGAACAGGCCGATGGTCTTTACCAGCCTGGGCGCGATCCACCAGGGGTGGCCGTTCTCGTCGATCTCAAACTCCGGCGTGGAGAACATCATGGTGGGGTACTGGAACCGCAGGTGGCGCAGCACGTTCCGGTTCAGGGGCTCGGAGAAGGAGTACTTCATCCCCTCGGAAAGGCGCACCACCTGGGCCTGCTGAGTCACCATGTCCACCACCACATAGGCCGGCAGACCGCCGCCCCGGTTGGTGAACCACTTGAAAAGGTCCGCGTAGCCGATGGGGGCCACCCGCACGGGCCGGCCCTGGTAGTTGATCTGGGTGGAGTCATTGGAGTACTCGAACTGGCTCACCATGTCGGAGAGCGTGCCCATCTGCCGGTCGCCCAGGTAGTTGGCGCTGGTCTTGTCCAGGGTGGGTATCTCGTTGAAGGAGATCTGGGCCACGTCCTGGGCGAAGTCCCCGGTCTGCACGTCCAGCAGGTCCCGGTAGGCCCCGGCCCGGAATACGGGCAGGGAGATGACCTTGCCCACGAGGGCCGCCAGCAGCACCAGCGCCAGCGCGATTCCCACGGGCAGACAATGATTTTTGATGAAGGAGAAGCCGCCCTTGATCTTCCCCTTGGCGGACGCGTCGTCCATGAGGCCGGAGATGCCCGTGGTCAGCACCACGCAGGCGATATACACGATGCACAGGAAGATCAAAAAGGCGTAAAAGGACCCGTCCTGCAGGTTGATGGCCGGCAGGGACACGTAGAAATAGACGAATCCCGCCAGCACGGTGACGATGAGGCAAAACAGGGTGCGGCCCAGCCGCCCATGGGGCAGATGGAACCCTCGTTTCTTCTGTTCCACAGCAGTGTCCTCCCTTGTACTTTCATATTTTTCTTATTGTACCACATCCGGCCCGCCCGTTACAACATAAACGCACCACCCGGCAGGGAGAAAGCGCGCATCAACGGCCCCTTTCACAGCCTGAAAAATCCCCTCCCCCCTCTTTACACGTCTATCTTCACGTATTATAATGCACTCGGTGATCACACTTATTTCCTATTTATACCTATATCCTGCGTCTCTCGCTGACGAATGGAGATGTATCCATGATACGGAAACTGTTTATGAGGCTCCTTGCCCCCGTGCTGGCGGCAGGGATGGTCCTGACCGCCGCGGGGCCCGCGTGGGCCACCGGGGCGGACAAGGGCCTGGATCTGACCGAGGCGGAACAGGCCTATGTGGAGAGCGCCGGCCCCCTGAAGGTGGGCTACATCCAGGACCGCATACCCATCACCTTCATGGATGACAGCGGCCAGTGCGCCGGCATCTCCCGCTACATATTCGACCGGGTGGCGGAGCTGTCCGGGCTCACATTTGAATACGCGCCCCTGCCCATGGGGGACGTGACATATGACTATCTGCTGGGCGAGGGGTACGACCTGGTCACCAGCGTGGAGTACAACAAGGAGAACCAGAAGGCCCGGGGCATCCTCATCAGCGACCCGTACCTGTCCACCCGGAAGGTGGTCGTGGCCCGGGACGACCGGGATTTCTCCTACGGCGCCGAGCTGTCCGTGGCCATATCCAGCGGCTCCCAGACCATCCGCAAGGTGCTCACCGACGCCTACCCCAATTTCACCCCGGTGAACTACGAATCCATCCCCGCCTGCTTTGAGGCGGTCCTGTCCGGGGAGGCGGACCTGATGATCCAGAACCAGTACGTGGTGGAATACTGGTTCGCCAAGCCCAGCTACGAGCAGCTGAAGGTCATCCCTATGCTGGACATGGACGACGAGCTGTGCTTCTCCGCGGTGGTCTCCTTCGACGGCCAGCCCGGCCCCACCCAGGAGGAGGGCCGCGTGCTCATCGACATCCTGGACAAGGCCATCTCCCGCCTCACCGAGGACGAGATTGGCAATTATATCATCCAGGCCACCATGGCCTGCCAATATGAGCTGGACCTGGGCGATTTCATCTACCGCTACCGGCTGGCCGTGGGCGTGCTGACCGCGGCGGGACTGGTGATCCTGACCCTGGCCGTGCTCCTCACCCGCCAGCGGGTCCGCTCCGTCCAGGCCCGGGCCGACGCCAAGGCCAAGGGGGAGTTCCTCTTCGCCATGAGCCATGAGCTGCGCACGCCCCTCAACGGTCTCATCGGCCTCAACTACCTGATGGAGCAGAAGCTGGACGAGCCGGAAAAGCTCTCCGGCTATCTGCGCCAGTCCTCCTCCACCGCCAAGTACCTTCTGAGCCTGGTGAACGACATACTGGATATGTCCTATCTCCAGGACGGGAAGCTGGAGCTGGAGGACCGGCCGGTGGACCTGGAGCTGTTGGCCGCCACCACGGATACCATCGTCCGCGGGGCCATGGACGAGAAGGGTCTCGAGTTCCAAACGGATATTTCCCTCCCCTGCCCTCTTGTCATGGGAGACATGTCCCGCATCCAGCAGGTGATACTGAACCTTTTGGACAACGCCCGGAAATTCACGCCGTCCGGGGGCCATGTGTCCTTCCGAATGGAGCAGTCCCTGACCGAGGGCGGCCCCGTCGTCACCCGGGCGCTGGTCACCGACGACGGCCAGGGCATGAGCGAGGACTTCCAGAAGTATGTCTTCGACTCCTTCGCCAAGGAGCAGACCACCGTCTCCACCGGGGACCAGGGCACGGGCCTGGGCCTGCCCATCAGCAGCCGCCTGGCCAGGATGATGGGCGGCGAGCTGACCTTCACCAGCCAAAAGGGCGAGGGCAGCCAGTTCATCTTCTCCTTCCCCGCCCGGCCCGCCGACAGTCCCCGGCAGGCCCAGGCCTCCCGGTCCGGCCGGGGCCGGTCCATCCTGGTGGCCGAGGACAACGAGCTCAACCGGGAGATCATGTCGGAGCTGCTGGAAAGCGAGGGCTTCTCCCCGGTGGTGGCGAAGAACGGCCGGGAGGCCGTGGACGCCTTTCTGAGCGCCCCGGCCGGCGCCTTCGACACGGTCCTGATGGACCTGCTCATGCCGGAGATGGACGGCTTCGCCGCCGCCGAGGCCATCCGCGCCAGCGGCAGGCCGGACGCGAAGACCGTGAAGATCATCGCCTGCACGGCCAACTCCTCCGCCGAGGACAGGGCCCAGGCCCGGGCCGTGGGCATGGACGGCTTTCTCGCCAAGCCGGTGGACGTGGACGAGCTCTTGGCAGCGCTGGGCGCGCCGTGAGCGTCCTGCACATTGCAGTTGCTTTGTGTATACAGATATGATAAAATAGCTGGGCTATGCGCCATGCTGAGGCAAGCGACGGGCTTCCCGCCGCTTGTTCCTTTCGTGATATGACACCCATCACAGACCGGGCCGTCCGGCGGCCCTACGGAGAGCTATGAAAAACATCGATTCCATGCCCCAAAAGAAAAGCCGTTCCATCGTCTGGGACATCGTCGTCGTCGGCGCCCTGCTGGCCTTCATCCTCCTGTCCTTCTTCCAGTTCACCCGGGACAACCGGGCCCGCATCCTGCGCCAGAACGACAGCTTCATCCAGGCCGCCACCGAGCAGAAGGCGGACCAGCTGGACAGCCTGCTGGATTCCTCGCTGCAGAACGTGCAGGCCATGGCCTACCTCTACGGCCAGGTGCTGGACGGGCCGGTGGTGGACTCCCACCTGCTGCAGGACATCGCGTCCCGCACGGGCTTCGACTACGTGGAGTTCATCTCCCGGGACGGCATCGACCTGACCGCCGACGGCTCCACGGCCGACCTGTCCGACCGGGACTACTTTCTGGACGGCATGAAGGGCAACGCCGGCCAGACCCTGATCTACAACTCCCGCATCACCAACGAGACCCTGCTCACCTCCTACGCCCCCTTCTACCACGATGGGGAGATACTGGGCGTGCTCAGCTGCATCCTGCGGGGGGACACCCTGATGGCCGTACTGGACGCCGATTACGTGGGCGTCCAGGGGACCACCTATCTGCTGGACCGGTCCGGCAATGTCCTGCTGGCCACCAACGACATGGCCCCGGGCAGCAACCTGGTGGAGACCATGAGCGATCGCAGCACCCTGACCGGCGGGGAGCTGCAGAAGCTGAAAGACGCCTTGGACGACGCCAACGACGTGGACGACGCCAGCTTCAACTATACCGGCTCCAGCGGCGAAGGCAGCGCCTACGCGACGGTGCTGCATGACGGGCAGTGGGTGCTCTTGCAGACCCTGCCCTCCACCGTCACCAGCAGCATGGCCCGAAACGCCTCTGCCTCCGGCATCCGGCTGGAGCTGGCGCTGGGAGGCGCGTTTTTGGTCTACGTGATCTACCTGATCCTGAAAAACCAGCTCCAGAAGCGCCAGCTGGTGGTGGAGAAGCAGGAGGTCACCCGGATCGTGGACGCGGTCACCACCCTGTTCAACCGCTTCGCCCTGGTGGACTATGAGGCCAACACCTACGAATACCTGAAAAAGGACTCTCTGGACCTGCCTGACAAGGGCTCCTACTCCGATCTGGCCGCCTCCCTGGACGGCTGGTACATGGACGACGGCGAGCAGATGAGCACCTTCATCAGCCAGGAATACGCCCGGGAGCACCTGACGGAGGACGTGCCCTACCTGCAGGCCGAGTACCAGATCGACGTGAACGGCCCCCGGTGGGAGAACATCTCCATCCTGTGCCTGAAACGGGAGAACGGCGTGCCCGTGCGGGTGCTGTACGCCATCCAGGACGTGACCGTCCTGAAGGAGCGGGAGCAGCAGATCCGCCAGGCCCTGAAGAACGCCTCCGAGGCGGCGGAGGCCGCCAACCGGGCCAAGAGCGACTTCCTGGCCCGCATGAGCCACGATATCCGCACCCCCATGAACGCCATCATGGGCATGACGGCGGTGGCCGCCATGCACCTGGACGACCCGGAGCGGCTCAACGACTGCCTGGGCAAGATCACCATCTCCAGCCGCCACCTGCTGGCCCTGATCAACGACGTGCTGGATATGTCCAAGATCGAGAGCGGAAAGGTCACCCTCAGCGAGGAGCCCTTCGAGCTGGCCAACATGGTCCGCAGCGTAGTGACCATCATCCAGCCCCAGGTGAACAGCAAGCACCAGCAGCTGAAGGTCCACATCACCGACGTGGACCACGAGAACGTCCTGGGCGACGTGCTGCGGCTGCAGCAGGTGCTGGTGAACATCCTGGGCAACGCCGTGAAGTTCACCCCCGAGGAGGGGGCCATCACCTTCACCATCCGGGAGTGCCCGTCCACGGTCCACGGCATGGGCTGCTACGAGTTCATCTGCCAGGACACCGGCGTCGGCATGGACGAGGAGTTCATCAAGACCATCTTCGAGCCCTTCAGCCGCGCCCGCAGCTCCGTCAGCCAGAACATCGAGGGCACGGGCCTGGGCATGAGCATCACCCGCAACATCGTGCAGATGATGGAGGGCGACATCCGGGTGGCCAGCCAGCCCGGCAAGGGTTCCACCTTCACCGTCCAGCTCCATCTGAAGCTCCAGGACGCCGAGGCGCTGGATGTGGACGCGCTGGCCGACCTGCGGGTGCTGGTGGCCGACGACGACCCGGATTCCTGCACCGCCGCCCGGGAGATCCTCACCAGCATCGGGATGCGGGCCGACAGCGTCCTGTCCGGCCAGGAGGCCGTGGACCGGGTGGCAGCCGCTTTGAACACGCCGGACAGCTACGCGGTGGTGATCCTGGACTGGAAGATGCCCGGGAAGGACGGCGTTGAGACCGCCCGGGAGATACGGGAGCTGGTGGGCGACCAGATCCCCATCATCATCCTGTCCGCCTTCGACTGGTCGGACGTGGAGGCCGAGGCCCGCCGCGCGGGCGTCCAGGCCTTCATCGAAAAGCCCCTGTTCCGCTCCAGGCTGGTATTCGCCCTCAACTCGGTCCTCGTCCGGGACAGCGAGCAGGCCGATCTTGCGCCGGAGGAGCTGCGCCAGTCCGGCTTCGAGGGCAAGCGGGTGCTGCTGGTGGAGGACAACGAGCTCAACCGGGAGATCGCCCTGGAGCTTCTGGGCTTCATCGGCGTCGACGTGGAGCAGGCAGAGGACGGCCAGCAGGCCGTGGACATGGTCACGGAAAAGCCGCCTCACTACTACGACCTGATCTTCATGGACATCCAGATGCCCCGCCTGAACGGCTACGAGGCCACCCGGCGCATCCGGGCCCTGGACCGGGAGGACGCCAAAACGCTCCCCATCATCGCCATGACCGCCAACGCCTTCGCCACCGACATCCGCGAGGCCCAGGACGCGGGCATGAACGACCACATCGCCAAGCCCGTGGAGGTGGCCAAGCTCCAGGAGGCTCTGAAGACCTGGCTGTAACGGCGGCCCCCTCTATTGCGTCCTCTTCGTGTTTTTGCTATAATAAATCAGTTTATGTGCCCACAGGGGCACGGAAAGGCCGGGACAGAAACCAATGTCCAAGGGAAAGATCCTCATCGTTGACGACTCAGAGATGAACCGCTCCATCCTGGCGGATATGCTGGAGGACGAGTACGAGATACTGGAGGCGGAGGACGGCGCCCAGGCTCTGCCCATACTCCGGGAGCATGCGGGCCAAATATCGCTGGTTCTGCTGGACATCGTCATGCCCCACCTGGACGGCTTCGGCGTGCTGGAGGCCATGAACCGGGAGGGCTGGCTGGAGGACCTGCCGGTGATCATGATCTCCGCCGAGAGCGGCTCCTCCCAGGTGGCCCGGGCCTACGATCTGGGCGTGAGCGACTTCATCGCCCGGCCCTTCGACGCGCTGATCGTGCGCCGGCGCGTGATGAACACCCTCCTGCTGTACGCCAAGCAGAAGCGCCTGGCCGCCATGGTGGAGGAGCAGATATACGAGACCGAGCGGCGCAGCAACCTGATGGTGGAGATCCTCAGCCACATCGTGGAGTTCCGAAACGGCGAGAGCGGCCTGCACATCACCCACGTGCGGGCGCTGACCAACTTCATCCTCAAGGCCCTGACCCTGCGGACGGACAAGTACCCCCTGTCGGCGGCGGACATCGAGCGCATCAGCGTCAGCTCCGCCCTGCACGACATCGGCAAGATCGCCATCGATGAGCACATCCTCAACAAGCCCGGCAAGCTCACCCCCGCAGAGTGCGCCGTCATGAAGACCCACTCCATCAAGGGCGCGGAGATGCTGGACGCGCTGGAGGAGCACCGGGATGACCCCCTGGTGCGCACCAGCTACGAGATATGCCGCTGGCACCACGAGCGCTATGACGGCCGGGGCTATCCCGACGGCCTGAAGGGAGACGAGATCCCCATCTCCGCCCAGGTGGTGGCGCTGGCGGACGTATATGACGCGCTGACAAGCCCCCGGGTATACAAAAAGGCCATCGACCACGAGACCGCCGTACAGATGATCATGGACGGCCAGTGCGGGGCCTTCAATCCCCTGCTGCTGGAGTGCCTGCAGGACAACGCCGAGAGCATCCGCCAGATCCGGGAGAATACCGGCGGCGAGATCGCGGTCCACCTGGAGGCACGAAACATCGTGACCGAGTCGGTCCGGCCCTCCGCCGGCGTGTCCGACAGGACGCTCCGTCTGCTGGACCAGGAGCGGATGAAGCACAGCACCTTCTCCTCCCTCACCAACGACATCCAATTTGAATACACCATCTCCCCCTCCATGCTCATCTTCACGCCCAGCAGCGCGGAGGTCCTGGGCCTGGACGAGTTCATCTCCCAGCCCGGTGAAAACGAGGCCCTCCTGGCCGTCCTGGGGGACGACGGCTGGTATCAGCTGCTGGAAAAGCTTCGTCTGACCACCCCGGACAGCCCCGACATCTCCTATGACTGCCAGCTCACCTACGGCGGCCATACCCACTGGCACCAAGTGGTGCTCAAGACCACCTGGACCGACGACACGCCGCCCCGGTTCCGGGGCGTGCTGGGCAAGGCCACCGACGTACACGAGACCCGCCAGAAGCTGGAGGAGCTGACCCGTAAGGCCTCCCGGGACCCTATGACCGGCCTCCTGAACCGGGCGGCGGCCAAGGAGCGCATCGAAGCCCGGATGCAGGACCGGCCGGACAGCCATTTCGCCCTGGTCCTGTTTGACCTGGACTACTTCAAGTCCGCCAACGACACCTACGGCCACCAGTTCGGCGACGCGGTCATCCGCACCGTGGCAGACCGGCTCCGGCACGGGGTCCGCGGCTCCGACATATGCTGCCGGGCCGGCGGGGACGAGTTCATGCTGTTCCTGGAGTACAACACGGATCTGGAGCGGACCGTGGACCGCATCTTCCACCAGCTCTGCGGCGATTACGAGGGCTTCAACATCTCCGTCACCATGGGCGTCGCCCGCAGCGAGACCATCGGCTTCCATTATGACAGCCTCTTCAAGGCGGCGGATCAGGCCCTGTACGCGGCCAAGCGGGACGGCAAGGGCCGCTACTTCTTCTACGACCCGTCCAATACCAGTACGCTTTCCGCCATCTCCGACATCGACGAACAAAAGGAGGATACCACCACATGACCCTGCAGGATTGCTACAAAGCCATGGACGCCGACTACGACGAGGTCTTTGGCCGGCTGCGCAGCGAGCGGCTGATCCAGAAATTCGTTCTCCGCTTCCCCGACGACGGCAGCTATCAGCTCCTCCTGACCTCTCTGGAGACGGGGGACTACGCCGAGGCCTTCCGGGCCGCCCACACCATCAAGGGCGTATGCCAGAACCTGGGCATGACCCGCCTGGGCCAGTCCAGCAGCGAGCTGACCGAATCTCTCCGCCCCGGCGCCCCCGGACCCCAGACCGATGAGCTCCTGGCCCGGGTGAAGGAGGACTACCGCCAGGCGGTGGACGCCATCCGCGCCTTCCAGGCCAGCCTGGCCTGAGGAGGACCTACAAACAAAAGATGACCGCGGCAGGGTCTTCCCTGCCGCGGTCCTTGTTATTTGTTCTTCTTCAGATGGTCAGCCCAAACCGGGCGTAGGCCTCGTCCATCTCCCTGTCGGCCAGCTCCCGGACGGTCACTTTCCCGCCGTCGAACACCTTGAACACATGCCCATCCAGGGTGATGCGCCCCCCGGCCGTTTTCAGGGAGAACATCTCCTGGGCCGTGAAGGGGGAGTCCGGGTGCTTTTCGCAGTAAAAGGTGGGCGCGATGAAGTCCACCGGCAGCTGGGGCTCCTCGGTGAAGGAGTAGAAGGGCCGCCACTGGCCCTCGTGCTCGTCCATCAGCACCCAGCCCAAAAACCGGTCCCGCACCAGGCGGTACGCCTCGTCCTGCTGGCGCTGGACCAGGCCCTCCTCCATGCGGATGGGCCAGCGGGGACACACCTCGCCGATGCCCACGTCGCACAGCCACGTCCCGTCCGTGGCCTTGACGATCATCACCCGGTGCCGGCGCATGGGCAGCTCGCTCTCCCCCCGCAGATACCGGGCCGCGTACTCGCTCACCTCGTAGCCCAGCTGGCTCAGAAGCCAGGCGAACAGGCCGTTCAGCTCAAAGCAGAACCCGCCCCGGCCTTGGACCACCACCTTTTCGTAGAGGTCGTCTATGTTCAGGGACAGAGGTTTATGCCGCAGGATGTCCAGGTTCTCATAGGGCACGGTGGTACAGTGGGCGTATTGAAGTTTACATAATAACTCCGAATCCGGTGCCGCCGGGTCCGGCAGCTCCAGGCCGATGCGCTGGAAATACCGCCTTATTTTCTCCACGGGGCGGACACCTCCTCCAGTATCTCCATGACCGTGAGCAGCTGCTCCCGGGTCACCCAGGGCGTGGGCTTCGCCCCGTCTCGTATGCAGTCCAGGAAGTGGCCCAGCTCCGTGTAGAACCACCCGCAGGGCGGCACGTTGATGCCCGTGGACACCACCACCTCGTCGGCGATGTCGAATACCCGCGGCTCCGCGCCGAACTGGTAGGCGGTGAGGCTGTCGCCGGTGTTGATGAGCATGCCGTTTTCAAAATACACCCGCCAGCGGGCCGTCCAGGGGGTGTCCGCGTTGAACCAGGCCGCCTCCGCGTTCACGTGGAAGCCGCCGTAGTCGTAGTCGATGCGCATCTGCTCGGGATAGGTCTTGTCCGCCCCCCGGCAGGAGGTGAGCCGGAAGCCCCGGGGCTTTCCGAACACGGACACGATCACGTCCAGGTCGTGGATGTGCAGGTCGTAGGGCAGAAGGCCGGACTTGTTCACGTCGAACAGCCATCCGTCCTTGGCCCATTTGGGGCAGGCGGACAGCCGCTCGAAGCAGGCGTCCAGGGGCTTTCCGTACGCGCCGTCCGCCACGATCTGGCGCAGGGCGCGGACCTCCTTGGTGAACTGGAGCACCTGGGCGATGTAGAGCCCCAGGCCCCGCTTTTCTGCCTCGTCCAGCATCTCCCGGGCGTCCGCCAGAGACAGGGCGATGGGCTTTTCGCATATGACGTGCTTGCCGCAGGCCAGGGCCTCCAGCACCAAGTCGTGGTGGGTGTAGGTGGGCGTGCATATGTCCACCACGTCCACATCGCACCCCGCCGTCATGGCGGTGATGGTGTCGAAGCAGGGCACGCCCCACTCCGCCGCCGCGGCCTTCGCCCGGGGGGAGGTGCCCACTACGGCGGCCACATGGCAGTCCGGGAGCATCTGGTAGTTGGCGTGATGGACCTTGCCCATGCCGCCCACGCCCACCAGGCCGATGTTCAGCGTCCGCTTCACAGCTCAAAACCCTGCCCTTTCAGGTACGCGGCAGAATCCATCACGGCCTGGTCTATTTCGGCCAGGTCCTTGGGCCCCGCCTGGGTGAACTCGATCTCGATGGACCAGGGGCTCATGTTGCCCGCCTCGTCCATCATTTTAAACAGCTTGGGAAACTCCACATACCCCTTGCCAAGGGCGGGGAAATCCCATTCCTGCCGGCCGCCGGCCTTGTCCTTCAGGTGGACGTAGCCGATCTTGTCCAGGCACCCGGCGAAGTCCGCCGGCACGTCCACGTCGCCGTAGAAGATGGCGTTGGCGGTGTCGTAGTTGATGAGCACCCGGGGAGAGCCCACAAGCTCACATATCTCCTTGAGGATAGCCCCCGTGCCGTGGTCGCCGTGGACCTCCAGCACCAGGGTCATATCATATTCCTCCAGATAGGGCACCAGCCCCTTGATATGCTCCGCCACCACCTCGTTGGAGGCCACGGCCTTGTCCTCCAGATGGGCCTCGCCGATGGAGGAGACGATGTAGTCGCAGCCGAAAAAGTGGGCCAGGCGGATGTTGTTCACGAAGTCGCCGATGCGGGCCGTGTCCATGAGGTTGGTGTGGCCGCTCATGGCGAAGGGGATGAGGTCATTTTTCCTCAGCAGGTCCTGCACCTCCAGCAGCCGGGCAAAGCTCTGGTCGGGGAACACGTGCTCCGTCCAGCCCTTGGTGGCGGTGAGCTCGATATAGTGAAAGCCCGCCGCCCTGATGCCCGCCACGGCCTGCTCGATAGAGTAGCCGTGGTAGCAGTTGGAGTTGACCGCGATGATGCGCTTTTTCATGCCGCGCCCCCTCAGATGATGAAGTTGTCCAGATACCGCTTGGACAGGCGGATGGAGTTCAAAATGTCCTCCCGGCTCCCCTCGAAGGCCTTGTCCTCCACCTCGATGACGGCGCAGCCGTCGTAGCGCACGTCGTTCAGCGCGGAGATGAACGCGCTCCAGTCCACGTCACCCAGGCCGGGGATCTTGGGGCTCATGTAGTCCAGGGGATAGGCCAGCACCCCGCACTCCGCCAGGCGCTCGGGATAGAGCTTGATGTCCTTGAAGTGGATGTGGAAGAGCCGGTCCTTGAACTCATAGACGGTCTTTAAGTAGTCCAAGCCCTGCCATACATAGTGGCTGGGATCGAAGTTCAGGCCGAAATTGGGGCTGGGGATGATCTCGAAGAGCTTCCGGTAGATGGCCGGGGTACACATCAGGTTCTGCCCGCCGGGCCACTGGTCCGCGCCGAAGAGCATGGGGCAGTTCTCGATGCCCACCTTCACGCCCTCGGCCTCCGCCAGGGCGATGATGGGGGGCCATATCTCCTTGAACAGCTCGATGTTCTCTTCCAGGGTCTTGTGCTGGTCCCGGCCGATGAAGGTGGTCACGAGGCCCACCCCCAGCTTGGCGCTGGCCTTGATGAGCGCCTGCAAATGGGCGATGGCCGCGGCCCGCTTGTCCAGGTCCGGGTCCATGGTGTTGGGATAGAAGGCCAGGGAGGAGATGGTCATGCCCCTGTCCTGCACGTACTTCTTCACATAGGCGGCGTACTCGTCGTCCGCCAGCACCCGCTCGGCGTCGATATGGCTCACGCCGGCGTAGCGCCGCTCCGCCTTGCCCGCGGGCCAGCAGGCCACCTCCAGGCACTTGAATCCCATTTCGGCGGCGACGTCCACCGCCTCCTCAAAGCTCCAGCCGTCCAATATGGCGGTGAGCAGTCCGAATTTCATCATGGCGAGGTCTCCTCCTTATCTGTTTTCAGGTATCTCCACCGCCTGGCCCGTCTCCGAGGAGCGGATGGAGGCGAACACCGCCCGCATGGCGGCGAGAGCGCTGGCCCCGTCGATCTCCGGGGCGCGGCCGTTTTTCAGGCAGTCGATCCACAGGTCGATGACGCCCGAGGCGGTCTGGTCGTCGTTGGTCTGTATCTTCTCCACGTCGTAGGTCTGCTCTGTGCCGTCGGCCAGGCGGACCACGATGGAGTGGGCCGGGTCGTCGTAGATGCGCATGATGCCCTTCGTGCCGTAGAGCACCGTGGAGTTGTCCTCCGCGCCGTAGAAGGTCCAGCTGGCGGTCATGGTGCCCACGGCGCCGCCGGAGAGCTCATAGATGCACCAGGCGTTGTCGTCCACGCCGATGAGCTCGCCGTCCTCCCCCCGCTTATCCAGGGTGGTGAGCTTCGCGGTGGTGCGGACCACCCGCTGGCCGGTGAGGAAGTGGATGAGGTCTGTCTTGTGTACGCCCAGGTCCGCCATGGCGCCCATGGCCGCCTGCTTCTTGTCGAAGAACCACACGTTCTTCCCCGGGCTGATGGACCAGGTCTCCGGTCCCCCGTGGCCGAAGGTGGTGCGGAAGGTGAGTATGTCGCCGATAAGGCCCTCGTCCAGGAGCCGTTTCGCCTCCACATGGGCCTTGGCCAGGCGCTGGTTGTGGGCGATCATGAGATACTTGCCGCTCTCCTTCGCCGCGGCCAGCATGGCCTCGCAGTCGGCCAGGTCCGTGGCCATGGGCTTTTCGCACAGCACATGCTTGCCCGCTTTCAGGGCCTTTATGGTGAGCTCGGCGTGGGCGTAGTTGGCCGCGCAGATGCTCACCGCGTCGATGGCCGGGTCGGCCAGCAGCGCCTCCGCCGTGTCGTAGACTTTCCCGCCGTATTTGGCGGCCATCTCCTCCGCCCGAAAGCGCTTGGGGTTGAAAAAGCCTGCCAGCTCCGCGTCGGGGTTGGCGGCGTACTCGGGGATGTGGCGGACCTGGGCGATCTTGCCGCAGCCGATGATGCCGATATGTATCATGTCTTATCTCCTCCTGTCAGCCGTTGGAATCCTTCTTCTGCAGCAGCACCGCGAAGATGATGATGGCGCCCTTCACCGCGTCGCACAGGAACGTGGGCACGCCCACGGTGTTGAGGATGTTGTTCATGACGCTGATGATGAG